>JAKSNQ010000032.1 GCA_024399615.1 Paludibacteraceae bacterium
ATTTTGGTTAAAGATTTTTCCTTCAATAACTTCACTCATTTAATACCATAGAAATAATTTCTTCAATCATACTATTCATTTGTAATTTTTCAATTAACACAAATAATCACAAATTTTAATTTTTTATGAAAAAGTTTTTTTCTTTGTTTCTTGCTGTAACGCTCTGTTCTATGAGCGCAATGGCTGACGACTTCTATTTGTGTGGAAGTTGGTGGAATAATTGGGCTGCAGACGATGAAGTTAAGTTCGTTGACAACTCAGTAACCATTCATCTTGATGCCTTTACTTTGTATCAATTTAAGTTCTACAATTCTACTGCTGATGCTTGGTCTGGTGTCACAGATGGTGCCACAATGGTGTATGGTGATTGCACCAATTGGTGGATGAACGAAGGTTCTAATTGTAGATTCCTCTCTGCTGATGCTGGTGATTACACGTTCACTCTTGGATGGAATAATGTTACTCCTGTCATCACCGCTACTTACCCCACTCCTGCTGTAACTCCTGTTACTCTTACGAACGGAGGCAATAAGGTAACCTATTATGCCAGCCACATTGATAACGACTACACATTGGTTGTTACCTCTGCAAAGAATTTGGATGGTATGGGCGGTGCTTTCTGGACCACAAGCAATGGCAATGAACGAATTGATGCCCACCTTCAGACGCTTAATGCTAAAGCGTTCAAGATTGAGGTTACTTCCACTACCGCTCCTCAGATGTACACTCCGTTCTATGTATTGAATCCGGGTGAGGTAAACTACGGTCAATTCACAATTGATTGGGTAGCATTGGTTGATCCTCGTGCCGTTTCCGACTTGGCTATTACATCCGGTGCAAATGTCAACATCGACCTCGCTTCTGCTACCACATCGCAAATCACTTATACCACAAGTTCTACCGGTGCTGTAACTTACGAAACCAGCAAATCTTCCGTTGCTACCGTATCCGCAGAGGGACTTATTACTGCAGTAGGTGTTGGTTCCGCTACCATCACTATCAATCAGGCTGAAGACGCTAACTATCGTAAGGGAAAGCAGACCATCACCGTTCTGGTATCCAACTCAAATACCGTGCCTACTCACTTGTATGGTACCCTCACTGGAGTTGCTACTAATGCTTGGTCAGGCCGAGATGACCCTGAGACTCATCAAGGCATCTTCAATGATTTCCCTTATTCTATCTACTATGACGTTATCCGTAACAACGACCAGACTATCTCTGCTAAAGCATTCTTATCAGTAGAGCCCGCTTCAGACGGAAGCCAACTCGAGTCCACTAACGGTTTCGTATTCCAATTTGTAGATTATAATGGCGGAACAAATTACAATAATTTTATTAAGAATGGTGAGGGGGTATATGAAGCTACTACTGTAGCTACATTCACTGACGGAGATCCTGCTCACTTCATGTTCCGCATGGCATACAACGCTGGTGGCTCTACTCCTGAGATTTGGCCTACAGTTGCAGCAGAGGCTAATACCTATGTTCTCAATAGCCGTGTAGTTAACGATTGGTACACCATCTGCTTGCCATTTGATGCTACTATCACTGGTGCAACCCTCTATTCTGTAGGAAGCGAGAATGCCGGAACTCTTTCTTTGAACGAAGTTGGTACTACTGCAGAAGCTGGTAAGGCTTATCTCTATAAGGCTACTGCAACTACCGTTAACGTTACTTACACCGCAGTTGCTGCTCATACTGCTGACACCTATCTCGTAGGTAACCTCTCTGCTACTCCAGTTGATTTGATTGCTGCTGACGACGCTTATATCCTTGGCGGAGACAACAAGTTCCACCATATTGAGGGTACAGCTACCGCTACTGTTGGTCAGTACAAGGCATACCTCAAGTTGCCTGTTCCATCAGCTGCTCCTGTTCTTCGTATCGTTGAGAGCTCAGATGTTGCTACCTCAGTTGAGGAAATTGCTGGCGAGAATGTTGCTGTTAAGTTCATTGAGAACGGCAAGGTATTCATCGTTCGCGAAGGTGTTGTTTACGACGTACTTGGTAACGTTATCCGCTAATTAATCACATGTTTAACTCTAATATGACTAAAATTATGAAAACATATATTTCTGCAGAATTGCGTGTGATTGAACTCAACGCTAATATTATTGCTACCAGTAATGAAGCTCAGTTGTCTCTCGGTGACGCATACGGTTCAGGTACTCACTCTGCTCGTGTTGGTGGTCGTAATGACTTCGATTTCGATGACGAGTACGAAGATTTCTAAATCGGAATAGGTAAGACACCTAAATAAATGACACTCGCACACGTGTGCGAAAGAAAGACCGCTCCACAGCATCAGGCTGTGGGGCGGTCTCGCTCAATATTAGTGCTACATTTGTAGTGTAAGCCCCTTTACAAGTACATCTTGACAATCATTACTAACAGTAACGGCAGCGAGGTTCGCTGCCGTTAGTTGTAGTTTGTGGTATAGTAGTGGTGCTAATTTTCTGTAGTTGGTAGTATTGCTTGTAAAGGTGCTTACGACTGCCCGCCAATCCTTGATTCCTTCAGTTTGGGTGCGAGGATAGCCGCACGAGATATAATGGTTGTCAGATTGGAGAGTGTTGGAAGAGTGTCAGAAGGACATTAGTTGCCAGTTCCTGTGTTATTGTATAGTGACATAATCACCTTACCGTAACGTTACGCTTTGTTATGGTTTTACTGCCTAAATTTAGGAAAAGACATGGTTAATTGTGCGTCGCAGGGGAGTAGTATTTCTCGGAGTGGAACCATCACGAAATCGCGTTGATGCATAAGGGGGTGGGGCAGAGTGAGGTGTTTGGTTTCTCTGCGAATCTCTCGGCATGGTACTGCGACAGAAGATTTGACAGATGAGTGCTGCGTAGTCGATTTGTCGGTATTGGTAGTGGAGAGGGAGGAAGAGGCCTGATTGAGTTGGAATCCCATGATGAGGTCAATATCGATGGGGCGGTCGTGATACTCTCCATTTAGGCTCTTGGTCATTCGGCCCAATTCGCGCTCGATGCGTTGCGTGGCCTCAAGGAGTCGGCATGGCGACAGCGATGTACGCAACCTCAAACAGGTGTTGCAAAACATGTTTGCCGACTCAAATCCCCAAGGCTCGGAATAGTAGAAAGACGAAACGGCTTCTACACAACCAATACGCGCGGCAATCAACTCTGCCGCGCGTATCAAGCGTTGTTCCCTCTCGCCGAGGTTGCTTCCTAATGATAAGTAATATCTGTACATTATCTCAATTGTACGTATGGGTTATTCTTTGTCATGCATGGGAATGGGGTAAACACCTGTTTCGATGACTTTGTCCCATGCCACAGATGCCAGTCGCAAGGTCGGAGCATATAGGGCCGATGCCTCTTTTTGCTCAGGACGAATGATCGGAATCTTAGGCTCGACGAGCGCCAATACATTGAGTACCAGCGAAGCTACAATGGCATATTTGAGCACGCTGACTCCTGCTCCGCCCAATCGATTGAGCCAACCCAGTTTGAGGGCGCGGAAGAAACGAGTAAGCAGGCGCCCCACTATCTGTCCCAGGATCCATATTCCCAGCATCAACGCGGTATATGAGACGATTCGGGCGGAGAATGGTGACATGCCCGTATCCTGAATAAGCCACTCTGCCACAGCCGGCGAGTATAGCTTGGTCACGATTAGGCCCACTATGATGGCGGTTATACCCATGAGCTCTTTGACGAGTCCGCGTGAGAAACCTGTTACGGCACTCACGCCGACTACGCAGAGCAGTATGATGTCTATGGTATTCATTTAGCCTTGTATTCTTGTGGAATCCATGCTTCGCCGGTGGTCTTATGCTTCATGACAATATCCTCAACGGTTGCCGTATGGGATGGAGTAGTGAAGTCACGAAGTGTGATAGACCAGTCGTATTGGTCGGGATCATTTCGTCCATTATCGGTGTAGTGACCGAGGATACCGCTGACAGATCCGACGTAATCACTACAATGGTTCACACCGTAGCTGGCACCTGGCAGGTAGTATGCTGCAAACTTGGCATACTCGCTGCTGCTGACCAAAACCACGTTGCTGCCATCGGATACGATGCGGCTCTGAGGGAAGCCCAATCCCATGGTGTTTGGCGCGAATGTGATGGCCGAGTTGTTGCTTACGTACGCATTAGGATCCTGTGTCAGGTCGCACATGTCGAGCGAACCCTGGTTCTCATATTGGCCCGTAAACCATACACCAGTGATGCGAACCAGGCGACCATCGTAGTCGAAATACTTCTGGTTGGCCGTCTCGCCCTTGCCGGTCAGGTTGGTAAATGAGCTGATACTCAGTTCGTCATAGACGAGCTTGCTCATGTCGGGCTTTCCTATCAGGGTTACGTGCTGCATGAAAAGTGGTGCAGGGATACGTCCCGGTGCCCATCCCACTTTTTGTGACGCATACTGCGCGTAGATATTGTCGTTGTAGGATGGCACGCAGAGCTGTGGTTGGTTCGAGTACTTACCGATACTCAGTCCGTTGACGTGAATCATGATTTCCTGACCCACGAGGAACTGACCACCCAGGTTGGATGCGTCCACCGAGATGCGTAAAACCTGCTGTTTGCCGTCCACAATCTCTTGGATGACCATCGATTTGTAGAAGTTACCTCCGGCATCGTCGGTGATGACACGTCCGCGGATATAGACTTGCTCGCCATCGGTAGGAATGCTGTCCACCGAGAAGTAGCCGAGGTTGTTTCGAGTCCAGTCCGATGGATCCATCTGGTAGCTGCCACCTGCATACGTATAGGAACGCTCGCGCACAGGGAAGAAGACACCATACATGGTCATGTACTTGTCTTTGAAATCGTTGAGGTGCATCAGTACGCCACCGTTGTCTTTCACTATCTGCTCAGCTTCGGCATCTGTCTTGAAGAGCTGGCTTTCGGCTGGTGCATTGGGCGTACATGCCGTCAGGACCGTGATGGTCAGGCATGTCAGGCTTATGCCTATTGTTTGAAATAGTTTCGTTGTCATGACAGTTAGAATTTATAGGTTACGTTCAAGAAGAAGTTTGCCCCCCATGCATAGTAGTACTTAGATGGGTATTTCCAAACATTGGTGGCGATAACTGAGTTCTTGTGCTCATCGTCAGCTCCTTGCTTGGTAGAGCGGGCCAAACGAGCCTGCTGATAACCACCGGTCTTGAACTGTGTATTGTTGGTCAGGTTACTTACCGACAGGTTGATGCTCAACGATTGACGGTTCTTGAGGTAGATCAGTTTACCGATAGAGGCGTCAATCATGAATCGATTCCATGGGTTGCTGCTGACCAGCGACTCCTGTGCGTCCATGACCGAGTAGCGATGGTCTGCGCTATAGAGCGCGCTGTAACCATGCTTTGGATCAAAGACCGGATTGCCCTGTTCGTCGGTGTTGACGATGCCCAGATCCTTGTACGAACCATTCACAGCTGAACCATCAGCACGCGTGCCGGTGTACAAGCCCATCATGCGGCGCGATGGCGCGAAGTCCAGATAGCTGAAGTCGAAATAACTGATGGTGAGGTCTGCAAACCACATTTTGGGGTGGAAGAAACCAATCTTGAGTGACGTATTCAATTGTGGACCCGATGCAATCTTCAGACCCTTGATCATCACCGAGTCGGTCACCTCGTAGATATTGCCCTGTGCATTCTGTGCCAATGCCATACCATTCTCGGCCGAAGTGATAGCTACTGCGTTGGAGGTGTAGTGATAATCACCCACAGCGATGATAGGTGTCAGCGTGATGTACTTGCCACATTTGAAGGCCGCTGCGAATTCGAGGCCACGATGCACCTTGTTGATGTTAGAGAGCGACTGGTTAACGAAGGTTGAAGCCTCGTCATCGTAGTATCCATTGAGCTCGGTTCCTCCCCAGAAATGAGTCTGGTAAGCCGTCACACGACCGCGAACCACAGGGAAATTGAACTCATAGGTCAGGTCATAGCTTACGCGCTTCTCTGACGCAGCGTAGTATTCCTTTAGATTGTGCGCGTGATCGTGTGTGTATATATTGTCCACGACGCGGTCGTGTACGCGCGAAGAAACATAAGCATCGCGTGCCAAAGGAGCTACCGTTTGGGCTATTGCATTGAGTCTCAGCTGATTGTGTCCATTGAATTTATAGGTAACACCCGCCTTGAAACTTGGGTCGATAAACACGTGCTGCCAACCCTTGTACAGGCCGTTGAAGGTGCCATGCATGATGTTCTCATACTCCGATCCAAGGTAGTAGGCAGCGTAGTTTGGATTGAGTTGTGCCAGGTACCATGCGCGACCATTCAGCATACGGCTGGTTCGGTCAAATTCGCTCACGGTCAACTGCAGGCCGTAGTAGAATTCCACATCGTTCCATTTCCACTCGTTCTGTGCCCATAGTTTGGCATTGAACATGTTGATCGTATAGTCATAGCCGAATTTTTCTTTCTCATGCACGTCTTTGGCAACGGTGGTGGCACCGGTAATATTGTTTTGACGCACGAGGAGGATATCTTCCTGAGTCATGCCGATATTGTCAGCCAACTCTTTGATATCACGATCTGCAAAAGGATCCAGGTCAACCCATTGTTTGCCTCCCAGCAGGTCATCTACAGTCTTGTAGTGGATACCTTGCGACTCCTTCAGTTCCAATCCGGCGGTCACCTTCAGGTGTTCGCGTTTCTCGTTGCGATAGAGCAGGTTGGCGCTGGCCTCGCTGATGTCGTTGTGGCGACGCTCAACCATGTAGCGTGCTGAACCGGTTGGGTTGACGTAATTGTTGGCATAGTTGGCTGCATAGAGCGCGTCCCAATTGATTTGCGTAGTTGTAGGATCGCCGGAGCGCCACATGTTCAACAGGTTGTCATAGGTCTTTTGGTCGATTGATGAACCCAGTTCGACGCCATTCCAATGGCTATATGTGCCGTCCCAGTTTTTATCGCCTGAGCTCTCGCCTTGTGTCCATTTATTGCCAATCAGGTTGCCGTTGCCGTCCACCTGACCATCGTATAGGAACGAAGGCAGATTGCGGTAGTAGTCCGGACGTGGGTCAGGCGCGTTGAAGAATGTCAGCGCTGAGTTGCTGTACAGCGAGTAGTGGTAGCCCACACCCAGACGCAGCAATTGCTTGTCGTCTATCTTCCACTCGTAGGATGCAATCACGGTTGGGTCAAATGCCTTCACGATGCGTGAGTTGCGCACTTGACCGTTTTGAAAGCCCCAATATGGGTTGTAGTTGATGCTGCCTGTCAGGTGGTAAACCTCTTGTGTCACAGCGGCACTCTGACCACGTTCAGTTGGTGAACCAAAGGTCAGCAACGATAGTTTATGATGGTCGTTTATTCGCTTTTCGGCCGAGAAGAAATAACCAAAACTGTTGTAGTCGGAACCTGCGCCGATGATGTTCTTGCCGATAGCCGGACTATAACGATATGCTATCTGACCTACGTAGGCCCATCCGTTCTCCAGCAAACCGCTGGCATAGGTGGCGGTCACACGTCCTTTGTAATTGCGGTTTGCGGCTGCGAAGCCTACTTTCCATCCTTGCGCATACTTCGTCGCATCCATCAGGATGTTGGTTGCTTCACCGATACCGCCAAAAGCAAAGTTGTTCGCCTCGATACCCATCGTAATCTCCTTATTGCGGCTGGCGTCGTTCAGACCACCCAATGATGAGTAGTTGAACGTACCACGCTCTGCACCATTGAACGAGATACCATTGATGTAGGTCATCTCCGCAGTTTGGTCATAACCACGGCCGCGATAGCGTGCGCTCGACCATGCATACGAACTGGTTGAGAAGAAAACGTCTTGCGATGCAGACGAACCGCTTGCCATCGACTGGCTCTTGCCCTCGTCATCGTTGAGGTCGGCCTCCGATAGATTCAGGATTATCTCCTCACGCATCTCCGTTTGGATGTCCTGTTTCAACGTAATTTGACCCAAATCGGTCTGTTTCCCATCTTCCAGGAGTACCAAAAGAATGTCTGACAGATAGCCATCTGCCTCCAGAATCAACTCCTCTTCCATCGCCTCCAAATAGATGAGTGCAAACTCACCTTGTGCATTTGTTGTGGTCGAGATGTTTTGGTTCGCCAATGTCACTTTCACGCCCGATAATGCTTCATGGCTGTCATCTGCCACGATCACACCCTTGAGCGATGTCTGTGCCTGCAGTCCTACCCATATCAGTAGGGATGCAAGTAAGGTTAAGTAAAGTCGTTTCATATTTTTCGTTGCATTAAATTCTTAGAACTCAGCAGTTTTTGGCGTACGTGGGAAAGGAATCACGTCGCGGATATTTTGCATGCCGGTTACGAAAAGCATCAGTCGCTCGAAACCTAAACCGAAGCCGGCATGAGGAGCTGAACCAAAGCGACGGGTATCCAAATACCACCACATGTCTTTCATCGGAATCTGACGAACCTCAATCTCGTTCATAAGCTTGTCGTAACTCTCCTCACGAACAGAACCGCCGATGATCTCACCAATCTGTGGGAACAATACATCAGTACCCTGTACGGTCTTGCCTCCTTCATTCAACTTCATGTAGAAAGCCTTGATTTCGCGTGGGTAGTCGGTCATGATGACTGGCTTCTTGAAGTGTTCCTCCACGAGGTATCGCTCGTGCTCAGAGCTCAGGTCATCGCCCCATTCACATGGGAATTCGAACTTCTTGCCGTTGCGAATAGCCTCTTGCAAGATTTCTATACCCTCTGTGTAAGGCAGGCGCACGAACTCAGTATCAATAACGCTCTTCAGACGATCAATCAGGCCCTTGTCGACAAACTGATTGAGGAACTCAAGGTCATCCATACAGTTGTCCAATGCCCAACGTACGCAGTACTTGAGGTCATCCTCCTCCAGGTCCATCATCTCTTGCTTGTCCATGAACGCAATTTCCGGTTCGATCATCCAAAACTCGGCCAAGTGGCGTGGAGTATTGGAGTTCTCGGCACGGAAGGTAGGGCCGAACGTGTAGATCTTTCCCAATGCCATTGCACCCAACTCACCTTCCAACTGACCGCTGACAGTCAGACTGGCCTGCTTGCCAAAGAAGTCATCTGAGTAGTCGATATGTCCTTCTTCGTCATATTTCAGGTTATAGAGGTTCTTGGTCGTCACCTGGAACATCTGTCCTGCACCTTCGCAGTCTGATGCGGTAATCAATGGTGTATGGAAATAGAAATAACCATGCTGATGGAAATAGCTGTGGATTGCCATCGCCATGTTGTGACGAATACGCAGTACGGCGCCGAAGGTGTTGGTACGTGGACGCAGGTGGGCAATCGTACGCAAATACTCCATGCTCAATCCCTTTTTCTGTAGTGGATATTGCTCAGGGTCAGCGGTGCCATACACCTCGAGAGTGTCGGCCTGAATCTCACTGGTCTGACCGGCACCCTGGCTTTCTACCAATGTACCTACACAGCAGATACATGAACCGGTCGTGATTGGCTTCAATTCTTCGTCGCTGAACTTGGCTGCATCTGCCACTATCTGGATGTTTTTGATGGTGCTGCCATCGTTCAAGGCTATGAATGAAACGTTCTTGTTGCCGCGGCGGCTGCGAACCCAGCCTTTTACGCAAATCTTTTGACCATAGTCTGTGCGCTTCAGCGCATCGATAATTACTGTTCTTTCCATATTGATTGTTTTCTATTTATTCTGATGTATGTGTTGGTAATTGTTGTCGGTGATGATTGTATGTTTTTCTATGCTCAACCATTATTTATCTGTGATGGTGGCCATGTTTTGTGGGACGTTTTGATGCCCAAATAAATGATATTTATTTCTTCGAAACACATATCTGCACAAAAATAGCGTGCAAAGTTACGCTTTTTTTTTGAATTATCCAAACAAAAAGCGCAAAAAGCACGCTATTTTTTATTCTATTTGGGACGTTTGTCCCCATATTTTGCCGTTTTCAATGTCTTGAGTCGATAGGCTTGCGGCTCAATGGGCAACATTACAGGCTCTCGCGTAGCGACTGTTCGTACTTGTCGATACGTTGCATCTGCCTGGGGATATCAATCTTTTGCGGACAATGGCTCAAGCACTTGCCGCAACCGATACAATGGTCAGCTTGTCGCTCACGCTCTACCTTCTGCAGATAACTGTGCAAGTATTTTTTGCGCAATTTGCGATAGTCGGACGATTGTTCATTTTCCGCAATCATACCATCGTTGAGACAGTCGTTGTAGTGGCGGAAGATAGTAGGGATATCCAGTCCGTATGGGCATGGCATACAATATTGGCATGCGGTACATGGTACGGTAGGGAATGTGGCGAACTCATGACCAATCTTGTATAGCAACTCTAATTCGCTGTCTGTTAGTTCTTTATATGGTGCAAATGTGCGCAGATTGTCTTGCAGATGCTCCATGTAAGTCATGCCGCTCAGTACGGTCAGCGTGCCCTTTTCGTGGCCTGCAAAACGGAAAGCCCATGATGCTATCGAGCGTTGTGGCTCGATGCTTTTCAGCTCCTCGGTGCTATGCTTGTTTACCTTTGCCAGGCGGCCTCCCAAAAGTGGCTCCATAATGACGGCAGGAATGCCGCGTTTCTCCAACTCCCGATACAAATACTCGGCATCACCGCCTTTCCAGTCGCTACGACGACTATTGGTCCAGTCCACATAGTTGAGTTGTATCTGCACGAAATCCCATTGGTACTCGTCGTTGTGTGCCAACATGTAGTCGAACACCTCAATATCACCATGGAACGAGAATCCCAAGTTACGGATGCGACCTGCTTTGCGCTCTTCCAGCAGGAAGTCCAGCACACCATTATCCAAAAAGCGATTATGCAGGTTTTTCATGCCACCACCTCCAATTGAGTGCAGCAGATAGAAGTCGAAATAGTCAACCTGCAACTCCTTCAGCGAAGTGTAGTACAAATTCTTGGATGCCTCCAGCGACCATAGTCTTGGGTCAAAATTTGACATCTTGGTGGCAACCATATATTTGTCGCGTGGGTGGCGTGAGAGTGCTATTCCTGTAGCTCGTTCAGAGTAACCTTGGCAATATACGGGTGATGTGTCATAATAGTTCACACCATGCTCCATAGCATAGTCTATCAGGCGGTTGATGGCTTCCTGATCCAAATTGTTTTCACCCTCTTTCTTATCCGCCACTTCGGGCCAACGCATACAGCCGTAACCCAGTAGTGATACTTTCTCGCCATGTTTACCTGAACGGTACTCCATTTGGTCGGTTGGGATGGGACCAAGTGCAGCCTCCTCTGCGGATTCTGTCTCTTTTTTTCCACAAGATGAGAGGGCGCCGCCGGCCACCATTGTTGTTGCTGTTACAGCAGCTGTTGTCTGCAAAAATTCTCTTCTATTCATAGTATCATATAATTCTCTCCGATTCATGTCCTTCTACATAGATTGCCGACAATGGGCGTGATGGGCACACATACTCACAATGGCCGCAACCGATACATTTTTCGCTGTCAACAGCCGGAACCATGTGTTGTTCATTCCCCTCGTATGGGACCATCACGATGGCTCCTGTGGGGCAGTGGCGAGCACAGTTTCCGCATTTCACGTCATCGCTCAACACGGCACAGTTCTCGGCAATCCACACAGCGTGACCGATTTGGATGGATGATTTTTCGCATTCATCCTTCAGGCTGATTGCTCCCGCCGGACACACGTCAGAACAGCGGTGGCAGCTCACAGGGCAATAGCCCAAATCAAACTGCATCTCTGGTTGCATGAGTCTGTCCAGATCGGTGCTGGGACGAAGTACTTGCTGAGGACATGCACTTACACACAGTTGACAACCGGTACAGTGTGACGCAAAGTGGCGCAGCGACTTTGATCCGGCGGGATGGAGTGGGGTGGTGCGAGTCGGTACACGTTTCTTCTCTATCGCAGCCAAACCACCATCTACCTTATGTTGTGCTGAAGCGGTCATGCCGGCTATACCAACTATCCCTGCTGTTGCCAGAAAAGCACGACGCGATGTATTCACCTGTCCGTCTTTCTCATCTTTCACAGCTGTTCTTTCACTTTCTTTTTGTGGATTCTTGGTGAAAACGATGGCTTTTTGTGCGCAGTTGTCGATACAGTCCAGACAATCCACGCAGCGCGACATATCTACGCTATGTGTGGCGGCATCGATACATTGTGCTTTGCAGTTGCGCTCACACTTGTGGCAACCGTTGCATTTAGTGTTGTCTATCACGGGGCGATAGACAGCGTGCTTACCTACCAGGCCCAATATGGTTCCTACGGGACAGATTGTGTTGCACCATGCACGACCACTTACCAACGACCATATGCCTATGACAACTAATGTAATAATGGCAATAATCAGCAACTCGCTATTGTTGCCCCAGAAACCTTGTACCATTCGTGCATATGCTGAGTATGGAGCAATCAGGTGTGCCCATGCTGCTGATATTGGCATGCAGCATGCTATGGTAAACACGCCCAATATCGTCAGTCTCACGGCCTTTTTTTCGTGGCTAAAACGATAGTGGTTGGGGCCTAACTTTTTGAGTCCCAATTTCTTCCACATTTTGCTGCGACCTATCCATGCGAATACGTCCTGCATGATACCCAGTGGGCAAATGACTGAACAATAGATACGTCCAAACAATGCCGTAATAAACAGTAGGATAATGACGGTGAGTCCTCCCAAAACGAAATGTCCGCCGGTGATGCTCAACAGGGCGGGCAGAAATTGAATCTTAGCCATCCAGCTCAGGTGCGTCTGTATCCATGCTGCATCGCCCCATTCATTGCCTGTTTGGCTGGCCAGTCCGCATAGCATTAGGGTGATGCCTGTCAGCATGATAGCGGCCAGTGTAATTCGTAGTTTCCTCATAGTGTGTATTCTTTCCCTTTTTTCTTGTTATTTTAGTTATCTTTTTTTGAGATTAAACGTATCGTCCTGTGACTAATAGTCCTCCAGCGTTTCGGCCCATTCTTTCACGTATGCCACAAACTCGTCTTCGCTCTTGGCGGGTGGACAATTTTCTTTTTGTGCAACACAAGTAAAATAGTAGCGTACATAGGTGCCCGGACGTAACAGAATCAGATTGTTGCGCCCATCATCTACTGCGTGGTCGTAATATTCCTTAGGTACATAGGTCGCCAGACCGACTGTCTCTTTGGCATACTTGACTGTGTCGTTTACGGGCCAGGCTGTGCCCCATGACGATACCGTCAGTTCATCGCTGTGGAATGCTTTCTTTCCCACCATTTGTACGCCGGTACATAACGTAAAACTCTGGTTTGCATCATCTCCGGCAGACGAACACATCACCTCCACTTGTACATCACGATGGTGTGCATACAGCGTATATCGGGTTGTTATGTCTACCGGTGTTGCCGAAGTATCTACTTTCCAACCGGTGGATATTACTTCGCATATGGTGCGCACATTTCCTTGCGATACGATACGCTGTGTACGTGAGGTTACGTCATCAAAGTGAACCATCTTTTGACCGTTCCATGGCTTGCATGCACCTACGCCGATCATACCACTCACGCGAAGTATATCGTCGCCAAATCCTGCTTGCAACTGCTCGTCGGTAGGGTACCATTTGCATGCGTCGATCTCCAACTGAGGGGTCTTTTTGGCATATACATCGATGGTTTGTTTTTTGTCAAAATAGATGCGATAAGCCATCAGGTCCGACTCGAATGCTACGCCGTGATGATGCATCTGATTGTATGAATCTTCACCGGCAGTAAAGGTTTGTTCGGTTACCGGGCAGATATAGAACTGCTTGCCTTCCGCCTCGTGATACGTATAACCGTCCTTGGGGGTTTTGCTCTTCAGGTACATCTCTGCGTGTACCTCTTTCTCAAACTCTGCATGCTGCTTGGCGGCTCGTATCACGACCGTTTTCTTCTCGCCTCGGTGCATTGGCAGCAATAGTGCCATCTCGTCGGCAACTCCATCGCCATCCAAATCGTCCAATTGCGAAGACACCTCTTGCCCATCTATGTATGCGCCCAACTGTGAACGATATTTATTGGCTATTTGCTGTGCATTCAGGTCGATGACCACGGGGTAATAGGCATGGTCATGCTGCAGGGGACCTACTGTTATTTTAGCAGATTTGGCAGCATAAGCTGATGCTATGCTGCCAATCAGTAGGGCGATAATTCCTATTTCTCTTTTCATTATTCTATCACTACGTTTTCTACGCTATTGGATAGTTGCAAAGGTTCGCCTGAGGTGCACTCGATATGCAGATTGCGTACGGTCAAACCATTTGTTTGGTCAAAAATAGCTCCTTCTACACCGGTCATATGGATGTTGTCCAGAGTTACATTCTCGATTTTTTGTTCAGGCAATCCGTTGAAGTAAATACAACGCTTTGCTCCACGACAGGTAACATTCTGGATGGTGATGTTCTTGAACGCAGGTGTCGTCTCGTCTGCTTGTGGAATAGCAGCGTTCATACGAGCTGCTATCTCCTCTGCTGTCTCTTCACCAGCGGCCTTACCGCCATAGAACAGGTTGAAAATCAGACCTTCGTTAGGGATGTCGGCCATTGTGATGTCTTTCACCCAGATGTTCTCCACTACGCCGCCACGACCACGAGTGGACTTGAAGCGCAAACCTACGTCTGTTCCGATGAACGTACAACCTTTCACACTCACGTTGCGGATGCCGCCTGACATCTCTGAACCTACGACGAAGCCACCATGACCATGATATACGACGCAATTCGTGATGCATACGTTCTCTGTTGGTATGCCCAAACGGCGACCATCTTCGTTCTTGCCTGATTTCATGCAGATTGCATCATCGCCTACGTCAAATGAGCAACGATCGATTACCACGTTCTTGCAGCACTCTACGTCCACGCCATCACCATTCTGCGAATACCATGGGTTGCGAACGGTTACGTCCGACAAAATCAGGTTTTCGCAACGGAAGGGGTGCAGGTTCCATGCTGGACTGTTCTCAAAGCATACGCCTTCCAGCAGCACGTTCTTGCAGCACTCGAACTCCAGCAGTACTGGACGAAGGAAGCTGCGAAGTTGCTCCCAATCCTCTTGGGTGGCGCTAGCTGGCAATACAGGTACGTTCTGGTCCTCGCAGTAGGTCTGTGCGATGATTGATGCTGAGTCGGGATACCATACGCCTTTCTCCTCATCTACTACGCCTTTTTTGATCTTCTGTTTCCATTGTGCTGCTGTCACTTTGCTTTTCTTCAGAGGACGCCATGCGTAACCATTGCCGTCAAAGGTTCCATGACCACAAATGGCAATATTTTCTGCATTAACTGCTGAGATTGGCGATTGGCAACGCTTCGTGTTGAGGCCTTCAAACAGCGCATCCTTGATTGGATACAATGTGAAGTCGTCAGAGAAATATACCAATGCCCCATGGTCTGCATACAAGCGAACGTTGCTTTTCAGCACGATAGGGCCTGTCGTATAAACACCGGCAGGGATATAAGCTGTGCCGCCGCCTGCTGCATTGGCTGCATCAATAGCGGCCTGAATGGCTTCTGTACATAGAGCCATACCGGTTGGGTCTGCGCCATAGTCCATTACCGAGTATAAGCGGTCTGAAATCTTGGGGAGGGTGACCATTGGCATTGGAAAGTCTGCCGTGCGACAGATCTCGTCGATTTGCTTCTGATCACATACTTGATAAGGGGACTGGTGCTTGCAACTCGTCATGGCCAATCCCGCCACGAGGGCTAATGAGAAGAAAAACTTTTTCATATGGTATTATGCAAATTCAAAATTTTTCTGCAAAGGTACTATAAATATATCGTGCGCATGTGTATAATTTGACAAAAATGGCGTCAATTTTTCTCACATGGCATAAAAATCGTCGTAGGATAGTCTATTTTGACCAAATAGAGACCATCTGCCGGCATCGATTGCCCGGCCGAACAGCGGTTTTTGTCATGCAGCACGGTTCTCAGTTCGTCGATGGCCATCGTGCCGCGACCTATCTCAATCAGGGTTCCCACCGTCGCGCGAACCATGTTTCTGAGGAATCGGTCTGCTTCTATCGTGAAAACCCAACATTCACCTCGCTGTTCCCAAAATGCGCGGCGAACATGACATATGGTGGTCTTGCAGTCTGCATGTGCTTTGCAAAACGAGGCGAAATCTGTTTCTTCCAGCAGAATCTTCGCGGCCTCGTTCATCTTGTTATAATCCAGCGGCAGATGAGTCTGAGTGATCATGTGAGGTGCAAATGCCGTCTTGTGTTGGCATAGCCAATACTCGTATGTGCGTCCGGTTGCGTCAAATCGGGCATGAGCATCGTCCGTCACGCGATATACCTCATGAACGGCGATATCCGCTGGCAGCAGGCCGTTCAGTTTACGTACCAGCAGCTGTGGAGAGGCAATCTCTTTGTTTACGTCGAAATGTGCCACCATTTGGCGCGCATGTACGCCGGTATCTGTGCGCCCCGCACCTACCAATTCAAAAGACTCACGAAGGACCATTTGCAGGGCCTTCGTGAGTGTCTCTTGTACCGATACGGCGTTCGGTTGGATTTGCCAACCATGATACGCCGTACCGCAATATTCAAAGTCGATGAAATACCGCATTAGTTATGGGGTCTACGCTTATTTCTCGATATCCAGCAACTCGATGGTGAAAATCAGCGTTGAGTATGGTGGGATGTCTGCACCTGCACCACGCTCGCCGTAACCCAACTCGTATGGGATATACAACTTGTAGGTCGAACCTACTGGCATCAGCTGAACACCTTCTGTCCAACCCTTGATTACCTGGTTCAGACCGAAAGTGATAGGTTCGCCGCGGTCGTAGCTTGAGTCGAACTTTTTGCCGTCGATAAGCGTACCTTCATAGTGTACTTTTACGCGATCGGTTGCTGATGGGTATGCACCCTTACCTTCCTTGATTACTTCGTACTGCAGGCCGCTCTCGGTTGTCTTTACCTCTGGGCGCTTGCCATTCTCCTGCAGGAAATTCTGGCCGGCTTCGATGTTCATTTTGCTGGCTTCCTTATGGATCTGGTCAATAGCGGCGCCGATGTACATGTTTGCCTCCTGAATGGTCCAACCCTCAAAGTCAAGCATACCGTTGATGAAACCTTGCTTAATCAACTCAAAGTCAGTTACCAATGCTGACTCGCCAATGAGGCCGTTGGCAGATTGCTGCTTGATGGTCTTACCTACGTTCTCGCCGGTGCTTACCAATTGTGGGAACTTGTAGCTGTTTTTCAGCGCATAGTTGATAGCCTCGATGAATTCTTTCTTATCGGTACCATCGCTATCTGCTGCCAGTACGTACATGCCAATCTCGTCACCATTGCTCATACCGAATGCATAGTTCAGCGAGTCTGAGAGTGACTTCAGCTCGATCATCTGTGGCTTGTTACCACATTTTGCCTTCACAGCCTTACCACGCTCGGTAGTGGTGTCGTTGACCATTTGCTGGTAATGAATCTGGAAGAAGTCACGTGCATCGTTTGGTGACATGACGCCCCATTCCTTGTACAGACCGTTAACCAAGCCTTGGAAGAGGATTTTCTCGTTCAGAGTCCATGCTGGAACTTCCAGTAAACCCTTCTCTTCCATGCCCTTGACCGCATTACCGATGTTGCGACCAATAGATTGTGCCTGGCTCAGGTCTTCAACCTTGCCATCCCATCCGCGCTGCAAAGCGTCAACAAACTCCTTGCATGCCTGATTCTTGTCCATGTCCTGATCTTCGCGAACGAACTGGCTCTTCATCTGGCTACCATTCAAGAAACCCAATGCATAGTTAATTGAGTCGTTCTGAGTCTGCAGAACTGGCTCTTTAGCCTGATAGCCTTTGCTGCACGACAGCATTGCCATCGCAGCCATTACAATGATTGTCATTTTTTTCATTTTGTGTATTTTTTATTTGTTTAACGCAGAATTGTCTTGTTACGACATGAAATCTGATTATTCGTTGATTCCCAGCAGTTCAACTGTGAAGATCAGCGCTGCATATGGAGGAATGCTGGCACCTGCACCACGCTCGCCATATCCCAGTTGATAGGGGATGTACAGTTTGTATTTCGAACCGATAGACATCAGTTGCAGACCTTCGGTCCAACCCTTGATGACCTGGTTCAGGCCGAACGAGATTGGCTCTCCGCGACGATAACTTGAGTCAAAAACCGTGCCATCAGTCAGGGTGCCTTCGTAGTGGACTTTTACGGTGTCGGTTGCCTTGGGCTTTTGACCGATAGTTGACTCCAGTACCTCGTATTGCAGACCGGATGCGGTGGTTTTCACTTCCGGACGCTTGGCGTTCTCAGCAAGAAATTTCTCACCGTCCGCTTTGGCTGCACCGGCAGCTTTTTCCTCCAGCTCTTTGAAGAAGGTATCCAGAACCTCTTGTGCTTCGCTGAAGCCGATAGCGGGTTTCTCGTGCTCGATAATGGCCTTCATTCCTGCAGCGAAGTCGCTGTATTCCAGTGTCTTAACCCCCGAGCTAAGGAGGTTTTGGCCAATGCTCAGGCCTAATGCATAACTTACTTTATCCATGTTGTAATAATAATTTTTCGTTTCTTCTCATCGTTGGGTGGATACTGGTGTCATCAGCTTTTGTGCCATCTCATACATCACAATGCCGGCCGTAACGCTCACGTTCAAGGAGTGCTTTGTGCCGTATTGTGGTATCTCAATGCATCCATCGGCCATGTCAACCACATCTTGCTGTACGCCAAACACCTCGTGACCCATCACTACAGCATACTTGCCGTTGGTGTCGAGTTGTACGTCCTGGAGTAGGGTACTGCCGTGTGCCTGTTCTATTGCGAAGACTGTGTATCCGGCAGATTGCAGCACCTTCACCGCATCTTGAGTCCTGGTAAAATATTGCCAGTCCACCGTCTGTTCGGCTCCCAATGCCGTCTTGTGAATCTCGTCCATGCTCGCACGCGTAGGCACAGGTACGTTACTAAGATGTTCGCGCGTGTGTGAGCCATCGATGGGCGCGGGTACTCCGGTGATGCCGCAAAGCCAAACGCCCTCCAGCAGGAAGGCGTCGGCGGTTCGAAACACAGCACCTACGTTATGTTGCGAGCGCACATTATCCAGCACCACGATGAGGCGAACCTTGCCTGACGCACGAAATTGCTCCTGCGTCAGGCGATTCATTTCATCTATTCGTGTCTTTTGCATCAGTCCCTGATTAGTGGCGCTCTGGACGTGGACCACGATGTTCTCCATCGCGACGCTCTGGACGAGGACCACGATCGCCACGCTCTGGACGAGGACGACGCTCTGGCTCTACGTAGCCTTCAGGTTTCTCTTTCAGCGCTTTGGCTGACAACTTGAACTTACCTGTCTTCTGGTCAATCTCCAGCAACTTGATGGTGATCTTGTCGCCTTCCTTGATGCCCGTCTCTTCCATTGTCTCATAGCGCTTCCAGTCGATCTCGCTGATGTGAAGCAGACCTTCTTTGCCTGGCATGAACTCTACGAAGCAACCATAAGGCATGATTGACTTAACGGTCGATTCATATACTTCGCCAACCTCCGGCATAGCTACGATAGCCTTGATCTTGGCTACTGCTGCGTCGAGACTCTCCTTGCAGTTGGATGCTACGTCCACCTTGCCGCCTGCCTCGATCTCTTCGATAGAAACGGTTGCGCCGGTCTCGGCCTGAATGCCTTGGATAATCTTGCCGCCAGGGCCAATGATTGCGCCGATGAACTCCTTTGGTACCATGAAGCTGACAATACGTGGAGCATGTGGCTTCAGGTCTTCACGTGGAGCGCCAAGGGTCTCGAGCATCTTGCCCAAGATGTGCATACGGCCTTCGTGTGCCTGCTGCAAAGCTTTCTCCAGCGCTTCATAGCTCAAACCTTCTACCTTGAGGTCCATCTGAGTAGCGGTCAGACCCTTTACGGTACCGGTGGTCTTGAAGTCCATATCGCCCAGGTGATCTTCGTCACCGAGGATGTCGGAGAGAATCTTATAGTTCAGTTTGCCATCTACAAACTCTGAAATCATACCCATTGCGATACCTGAAACAGGGCGCTTCAATGGTACACCTGCGTCCATCAATGCCAGGCAGCCGCCACAAACGGAAGCCATGGATGATGAGCCGTTTGACTCCAGAATATCGCTCACTACGCGAACGGTGTAAGGGAAATCTTCCGGAACCATGTATTTCAGACCGCGGCATGCCAGGTTACCGTGACCAATCTCACGACGACCTACGCCACGTTGTGCTTTGGCCTCGCCGGTTGAGAATGGTGGGAAATTATAGTGAAGAAGGAACTTCTCATACCCCTGAACCAGCGCTTCGTCGATTTGCTTCTCGTCACGCTTGGTACCCAAGGTAACGGTTGCCAATGACTGAGTCTCACCACGGGTGAAGATAGCTGATCCGTGAGGACCGGGCAGGGGAGATACCTCGCACCAGATTGGGCGGATCTCGTCGGTCTTACGACCGTCCAAACGCTTGCCTTCGTCCAATACTACGCGGCGCATTGCTTCTTTCTCTACGTCGTGGTAGTAGCGGTCAATCATCGCATATACCTCATCTTCGCTGATACCCATTGCTTCAGCCTTAGCTGCTGCGTCGTATGTCTCCTTGAAACCTTCACGGATGGCGCTGAACATCTCCTCGCGGTGGTGCTTGTCGGTATCTTCTGCTGCGGCCTGCTTGTATGCTGCGGCGTAGCATCCGTCGTGTACCTGCTGCTTCAACTCGTCGTCGTTGATCTCGTGGCAGTACTCGCGCTTAACCTCTTTGCCAAACTCCTTCATCATCTCCAATTGTGCGCGGCATTGAGGCTTGATGGCTTCGTGAGCGGCCTTGATTGCCTCAAGCATCTCGGCTTCGGATACCTCTTTCATTTCGCCCTCTACCATGTTGATGTTATCCTCGGTAGCGGCAACCATCAGTTCGATATCGGCTTTCTCACACTCGGCAAAAGTTGGGTTGATGACAATCTTGCCATCTACGCGAGCTACGCGTACTTCGGAAATAGGACCTTCCCATGGAATATCGGAGCACATCAGGGCGGCGGATGCTGCCAGACCTGCTATCGATTCGGGCATATCTACGCCGTCTGCCGAATACAACGTTACGTTTACAAACGTCTCTGCATGATAGTTACTTGGGAAAAGGGGACGAAGGGCGCGGTCGATCAGACGTGCGATCAGAATCTCGTAGTCTGACGCTTTACCTTCGCGGCGGGTAAAACCGCCAGGGAATCGGCCGTTGGCCGAAAATTTCTCTTTGTACTCGACTGTCAATGGCATGAAGTCCGTTCCGGGAACAGCATCCTTAGCCGAACATACTGTGGCAAGCACCATCGTGTTGCCAATGGTTGCCATTACCGCACCGTCGGCCTGCTTGGCCAACTTGCCGGTCTCGAGGGTAATCTCGCGACCATCTGGTAAGGCGATCTTCTTTGTTACAACATTCATTTTAATTTTGTTTTTATATTTTGCGTCAAAAGGTCATGTGCCGTTTGCTCCACGACCGGATAATTGATTTGGTCTGTTTTTTGAAGGGAAAAAATATGATTATCAGATAGAATTGCATACTTTTCCGATTGCAAAATTACTGCTTTTTTTTGACATACGCAAATTTTTCCGACTTTTTCTTTGAAAAAAGTTGGAGCTTTCGCTATTTTTTACTAACTTTGCATGGTTTATTATGCTCTTTCGTAAAGATTTGTAAAAAACGAAAGAAATGAGTCAACGAAAACTATCACTAAAACAGCAATAATATGCGTCCATTTAACGATTTGAAAATAGCGGTAGCCGGAACCGGTTATGTGGGCCTTTCCATCGCTACGCTTCTTGCGCAACACCATCATGTCACGGCTGTTGACGTCATCCCCGAGAAGGTGGATAAGATTAATGCCCGTATCTCTCCCATCCAGGATGAATATATTGAAAAGTACCTGCAGGACCCCTCGATCCTGCCTTGCGTAGGGGAGAAAAATACCACCGGAGGAGGTTCGCTTTGTGCTACTTTGGATGGGGCTTCTGCTTATAGCGATGCCGATTTTGTGGTCATTGCCGCGCCTACCAACTATGACCCTGTCAAGAACTTTTTCGACACGCATCATATCGAGGATGTGATTGACCTCGTTCTCAGCGTCAATCCGGATGCTGTCATGATCATCAAATCAACAATCCCTGTCGGTTATTCGCGTTCGCTCTACAAGAAATATGCCCTCCAGTTCCTGCTCAAACCGGAGCTGAAAGGACATCACTTCAACCTGCTCTTTTCGCCCGAGTTCCTCCGCGAAAGTAAGGCGCTCTACGACAACCTCTATCCTTCACGTATCATCGTGGGCTATCCCAAACTGATTCAGGGAGTCGAGTTTGACGAGGAGAATGCGGCCATCGAGGCGATTGCCAATCCTCAGGCGGAAATGTTTGCGCACATCTTTGCCAATCTGCTCGTACAGGGGGCTATCGGCAATGGCGATGAGTTCTCGTTTTCATCCGATGCCGAAGTGGCCAAGGGGGTCACTTGCCTCTTTATGGGCATGAAGGAAGCCGAAGCTGTGAAACTCTTTGCGAATACCTATCTCGCATTACGTGTCAGTTACTTCAATGAGCTGGATACCTATGCTGAGGTCAAAGGTCTCGACTCGGCTGCCATCATTCAGGGAATTGGACTTGACCCGCGTATCGGCACCCATTACAACAATCCTTCGTTTGGCTACGGCGGATATTGTTTGCCTAAGGATACTAAACAACTTCTTGCTAATTATCAGGACGTTCCGCAGCAGATGATGTCTGCTATCGTCGAGTCAAATCGCACCAGAAAAGACTATATCGCAGATGCCGTACTGCGCAAGGCCGGATGGTACGATTATTCCACCGATAACCAATATGCCGGAGGACGCGAACCGGTTACTATTGGTATCTATCGCCTCACGATGAAGGCTAACTCTGACAATTTTCGTCAGTCTGCCATTCAGGGCATCATGAAGCGTATCAAGGCAAAAGGAGCTCAGGTCATCATCTACGAACCAACGCTACAGGATGGCGATACTTTCTTCGGATCACGTATTGTCAACGACCTCGCCGAGTTCAAACAGCTCTCTGCATGCATCATTGCCAACCGATACGACTCCATTCTGGATGATGTGCAGGACAAGGTCTATACCCGTGATATCTTCCAGCGCGACTGATGGCAACTCTTGCAAACAGAAAAGACTCGTAACACTTTGACCATAAAACTTTCCTAATTCATTGTAAATCATAAAAACTTTCCCAGATATGATTATCGATACAGCATTCATCAAAGATTTGTTGGCGAAAGCCGAGCAGACTCCTCGCAAACGCGCCTATTATGACCTTCGCAATTGCGAAGAAGAAGCGTCTCAACGTGTTCTTATCGCCATGTTGCCCGGTTCCGCGTCGCCTATTCATCGTCATCCCGAGACTTCCGAGACCATCGTTGTGCTCCAAGGTGAGGCGACCGAACTGCTCTACGACGCTGAGGGAAATGAGTGTGGACGCAATACACTCTGCCCTGAACGTGGAAATTTCGCCACGCTTATTCCTGCCGGACAATGGCATACCATCATTGCGGACCAGCCTTGCGTGGTGTTGGAAAGCAAGGCCGGATGCTACCGACCGGTCAATCCGGAGAATGTGTTGTCATATACCAATCGACGATTTGAGGCGAAGATGACTGTCGAAGCCTTGCAGAAAGAGTTGGAACTGGCGGTTCAAACCAATGATATTTTTGCCTTGAAAATGCTCGTTCCAAAGATTGCCGTCAGCGATGTGCTGGCCCATCCTGAATTGGAACCTGTCTATCGTCAGGCTCTCAGCAAACTGAACTGATCAAATCCAGGCGCCCATAGACATCATTGATGAAAAGAATTAAGGCGAAATATCAGAGTGTTCCCTTGCTGGCTAAGATACTGGTGGCGATAGTGTTGGGTGTGTGTATAGGCATGGTCGCTCCGGACACTTTGGTTCGGGTGATGAACACGTTCTGTTCGGTTTTTAGTCAACTGTTGGGATTCCTTATACCGTTGATTATCATCGGATTGGTAACACCTGCCATCGCCAGGGTAGGGCAGAGAGCTGGCCGGATGTTGGCAATTACTGCCTTGCTTGCCTACAGTTTCACGGTGGTGTCTGGCTTGTTTGCCTACGGATTCAGTATCAGTATTTTTCCTGCGCTCATCGATGCCACGATGCAGCATGCTTTGCAGGCCGGAGATGCCGCTTTCGACCCGTATTTCACAATTAAAATACCACCCCTGATGGAGGTAATGTCCGCTCTGGTGGCCTCTTTCATGTTGGGATTGGGCATCGCCTCGTTTGGCGCAAACTATCTCTACAACATGTTTGACGAGCTGGAGAAGATTGTGACGAAGACTATTTCGAAGGTGATTATTCCCTTGCTGCCGCTCTATATTTTTGGACTTTTTATGGATATGGCGGCCAGCGGAAATGTGGCGCCTGTACTGAAATCGTTTGCCATGATTATCGTGGTGATTTTCAGCATGACATTGGTGCTCTTGCTGGTGCAGTACGGCATAGCAGGTCTGCTGACCAAACGTAATCCGGGCAAGATGTTACTGACCATGCTTCCGGCCTATTTTACGGCCTTGGGTACCTCATCTTCTTCTGCCACTATTCCTGTTACGCTCAAGCAGGTGGAGGCAAATGGCGTTCGGTCTGAGATTGCTCGATTTGTGGTGCCCCTTTGTGCTACCATACATCTCTCTGGCAGTATGCTCAAGATTACCAGTTGTGCCATTGCTCTAATGATGATGCAGGGATTGACCGTGGATTTCCTGCAGATTTTCGGCTTTATTCTGATGTTGGGGATCACGATGGTGGCTGCTCCGGGCGTACCGGGAGGAGCTATCATGGCTGCGCTGGGTGTGTTGGAGACACTCTTGGGATTTGATCCTGCGCAGCAGGCTATGATGATCACACTCTATGTGGCGATGGACTCGTTTGGCACGGCATGCAACGTAACCGGAGATGGCGCCATTGCCGCTATTATCGACCGTATCATGGCATCGAAAAAACATGTCATGTAAAAC
>JAKSNQ010000033.1 GCA_024399615.1 Paludibacteraceae bacterium
AAGGGAACAGCGGTACTCGATGTTTTATTAAAATAGCAAATAAATTTGCATATTCCAAAAAATCGTCGTACCTTTGCAGCATCGTAGCAAACAAGACGAAAAAAAACAAGGCTGTGAATACGACCGAACTGAAGGAATTATGGATTCAACACGCGCAGGTGGACGCGATAGCGAGCGCGATAAAAAAGAAAAGCGGGGAGCATATCCTGGCTCGTGGATTATGTGGTAGCGCTCAAGCACTCACCACGGCGACGCTGTATGAACAACTGGCGCAGAAAAAACAAGGTCGGACGATGCTGATCCTGCTGGAGAATCATGAGCAGGCCAGCTACCTGCAACACGACCTGGAGACCCTGACAGGGCATCCTGTTCTGCTCTTCCCTACCACCCATCGTCTGCGCCAGAAAGGTCAGGATGAGAGCTATACGATACAGCGAACCGAAGTGCTGACACGCCTGAGGAAAAGCGCAGATGAGTGTGCACAGGACAGCCAATCGGCCAGTCCGCAGAGCGAAGTGGTGATATCGTATCCGGAAGCCGTCATGGAAGGTGTGGCTACGCAAGAAGCTCTGGCCACCAACAGTATCCGGCTGAACGTGGGACAAACGATACGGGAATCGGAACTGGTCAGTCAGTTGAGCGAGTTGGGTTTTGGTCGTGTGGATTTTGTGTACGAACCCGGTCAGTTTGCCGTACGAGGCGGCATCGTGGATATCTATTCGTTCGCGCTGGCCGATCCGTATCGACTGGACTTTTTTGGCGACGAGATCGATAGTATTCGTCTGTTTGACATCGAGACACAATTGAGTAAAAGCAAGGTGGATCATGCCGAGATAGTAGGCAAACCGCTGACAGAAGCCGGCAGCCGATCGGAATCGACCATCCTGCAATACCTGCCAGAGAAAACAATCGTTCTGGCACAGGACTTCAATTATGTCCTGAAGACCATAGAAGGCATGGGCATGGAGGCAATGAGCCAACAACTGCAGAGCTTCACCACCATCGAGATGGGTCTCCACTCGTATTTCAGAGCACACAGCGTGGTGGACTTCAGCACCCAACCCCAGCCTATTTTTCATAAAAACTTCGACCTGCTACATGACGATATCGAGCTCAAGCGCAGCGAAGGGTATCGCGTATATATCCTGTCAGACAGTCGCAAACAGACCGACCGACTGGGCAGTATTCTGGACACATTGCGCGGCATCGAAGTAGGCCTGGACGGCAAAGCGACGCAGGAAGTGGAGCACCTGTTCAGCGCCGTGTACCCCACCCTGCACGAGGGATTTGTGGACAACGACCTGAAATGCTGTTTCTATACCGACCACCAGATCTTTGAGCGCTACCACAAAGTGGAGCAAAAGAGCGAAAAAGCGCGCCAGGGCAAGGTGCTGATTACGCTGAAGGAGCTGAATCAGCTGCAGATGGGCGACTATGTGGTACATGTGGATCATGGTATCGGTCAGTTTGGCGGCCTGGTAAAAACGACGCTTAACGGCAAACCACAAGAGATGATCAAGCTCATCTACCGTGGCGGAGACACCATCTTTGTCAGCATCCATTCGCTACACCGCATCAGCAAATACAAGGGGAAAGATGGCGGTGTTCCCAACGTGTCAAAACTGGGTAGCGGTCAATGGGAACGACTGAAAGAACGCACCAAGGAGAAAGTCAAGGACATCGCCCGTGACCTGATCAAACTATACGCAGCCCGCAAACAGGAGCAGGGCTTTTCCTACTCGCCCGACAGCTATATGCAACACGAGTTGGAAGCCAGTTTCCTATATGAAGATACTCCCGATCAGGCCAAGGCAACGATAGACCTGAAACATGACATGGAGAGTCCGATGCCGATGGATCGCCTGATATGCGGCGATGTGGGCTTCGGCAAAACCGAGTTGGCGATGCGTGCGGCATTCAAGGCTGCAGCAGACGGCAAACAGACGGCCGTGCTGGTGCCTACAACCGTACTGGCCCTGCAACACTACAATTCGTTCAGCGAGCGATTTAAGGACTTTCCGGTACGCGTAGAATATCTGTCAAGGGCCAAGACTGCGAAACAAACCAAAGAGATACTGGCAGACCTGGAAGCCGGCCGAATAGACGTCATCATCGGTACGCACAAGCTGGTAGGTAAGACTGTGAAATTCAAAGATTTGGGTCTGCTCATTATCGACGAAGAGCAGAAATTCGGCGTGGCTGTCAAGGAGAAACTGCGCAGCCTGAAAGTGAACGTGGACACGTTGACGCTGACGGCAACCCCTATACCTCGTACGCTGCAATTCTCGTTGCTGGGTGCACGCGACCTGAGCATCATGACGACGCCCCCACAAAACCGCTACCCCATCCAGACCACCGTCATCACCCCCACCGACGAAGATATCCTGCAAGAGGCCGTTCGACTGGAATTGGGCCGCAACGGACAGGTCTTTGTTATCCACAACCGCGTATCCACCCTGGACATGGTGGCACATCAGATACAGCGTCTTTGTCCCGAAGCACGCATCGTCACAGCCAATGGTCAGATGCCTCCCGAGCAGGTGGAACAAATTCTGACTGACTTTATCAACTATGACTACGATGTGCTGGTAGCGACCAGTATTATTGAAAATGGTGTGGACATACCCAATGCGAATACGATCATCATCGGTAATGCACACACGTTCGGCCTGAGCGACCTGCACCAGATGCGTGGACGAGTGGGCCGCAGCAATCGTAAAGCCTACTGCTACCTGGTGGCTCCAAGTAGCGAATTGCTGACTCCGGAAGCTCGACGACGCCTGACGGCTTTGGAGACATTTGCAGACCTGGGCAGCGGTTTTCATCTGGCCATGCAGGATCTGGACATACGTGGTGCAGGCAACATGCTGGGCGCAGAACAGAGTGGCTTCATCGCCGACCTGGGATATGAGACCTATCAGCGAATATTGAACGAGGCCGTGATGGAACTGAAAGAGAACGAGTTCCAAGACCTGTTTGAGGAGGCAATCAATGGCGAGACCGGCACGCAGACACATTATTACGTGAACGATACACAACTGGAGAGCGACCTGGAGATAGGTTTCCCTGCCAACTACATACAGAACATCTCGGAGCGTATCACGCTGTACCGTGAACTGGACTCGATACAAAACGAAGAGGCACTTGTGGCATTCAAAAAACGCCTGATCGACCGTTTTGGCGTACTGCCGGAGGCGGGCGAAGAACTGCTTCAGGTGGTAAGACTGAGATGGCTGTGTATGCGTCTGGGCATCGAGAAGATTGTGCTGAAAAAGGAGAGACTGCTGCTGTATTTCCCCAGCAACCAAAAGTCGCCATACTATCATAGCGCCACGTTTGACAAGGTGCTGCGATTTGTGGTGAGCCGCCCCCAACGCTGCCAATTCCGCGAACTACCCATAAGAGAAGGTTCGGAAGAAAAACGCCGCAGCGTGCAGATTGACCAGGTCAAGACGGTAAATGGCGCATTCACCCTGCTGAGCAAGATAGACCATGAGGAATAAGGGTATCAGTAGAACACCCCATAAGGAAGGAACTGTTATGAAAACGAAACACGACATACGAGGACGCGCGAAAAGCATGACCGAAAAACTGACGGTCATATTGGCCATCGTGATGAGCGTCCTGACAGGCATAACGGGCTGCACATCACCATCGCCTCTGCCACAAGACCTGGCTCCGCTCCGCATCACAGAGTGCGCACCCATGCCCGCGCCACGTATGGCAGCCATGGCATTCTCGGACGACTCGTGTGGGTATGTTTTCGGCGGCAGAAAGAAACCGAGAAGCAAGTTCATGAACGACTTTTGGAAATATTCGGCTCAACAGGACAAGTGGATAGAGTTGCCAGTTCCCCCTTTGGAGGCACGAAGCAAAGGTGTGGCCGTACGGATTGGCAACTACGCTTACATAGGGCTTGGATATGCCGGATTTAGTCATATGGATGATCAGGAAATGAAGCATGACTTTTGGCGATATGACATAGCAAGCGGCGAATGGAAACGATTGGCCGATTATCCATCTCACGCATGTACGACGGCCTTATGTTGGGCCTGCGGAGAGACGATATATGTTGCCTGCGGCTATTTCAGTCAGGCATCAGGCGAAAGCTACGCATACGACATCGACAAGGACGCATGGAGACGCATAGCCGACTGCCCTGTCGTAGCCCTTTGTCCGACGGCCGTAAACGATGGGGAACGGTGGTTTGTGGGCATGGGAGATCAATTGGGAGGTTCGCAGATGGCCGAGTTTTTTCCCGAGACGGAGACATGGAGCGAGGCAACAACAGTCAGCAAAAAAATGCGTGTATTCACGCTCGGTATTCGTTCCGGAAAAGAGATGTGGATCATAGGCGGCAGAACAGTAGGAGGAACACTCACGACCGGGTATGTGCATGATGAGATCAGTATATGGCTGCCCGACCACAATCAACTGGTGACCCGAGGACGACTACCTAACGGAATGGAACAACTGATAGGCTTCACGATAGGGAATCAGACGTATGTGGGATTGGGTAACGACATGAACGAAGAACCAATGGATAAAATGTGGAGGATAGAGCGATGAGGAAACTATTGATTTGCCTGATAATGATGGTTGTCTGCGGTGGGGTTCGGGCCTGGAAACCATGGCCTCTACCGATGGATTCGACAGATAACCATCGCGACACATTGTGGTACGTAGGTCAACTGAGCGGCATAGCTACCATAGGAACACATGCCAATTTCTGGCACGTCAGCAACCGATTTGGACAATACTCTTTACAACCGTTGAGTGGCAACCTGTCAGCGGGCATCATCAAACCCCTGACACGCCCGAACAGATGGTATGACTACAGTTTCGGCATCGAAGCCGGAACACGATTGGCCAAAGGCGACCATGCTATTTTCTTCAAACAACTATATGCCTACACGCGGCTGTACGTGTTTGACATTACGGTAGGCATTCGACCTGAGCGTGCCGGCGGTTTAGATCCGGACCTGTCGAGCGGAGGACTGCTGATATCAGGTAATGCAATGCCGTTGCCACGCATATCGATAGGCATCGATGAGTTCACTCCCGTACCGCTGACCTATGGCTATTTCGAGATGAAAATCAGCATGTCGAACTACTGGACCAAAGGCACACAATTGTGGCCTCAGCCCACCCCACTGGTCGAGGGACTGAAGTTGCATCACAAGTATTTGGGCTTCAGAGTGGGTGGCAAATTGCCCGTCAATTTCAGCTATGAATGCCATCATGCCGCAATGTGGGGCGGTTATTCGCCCGAATATGGCGATATGGGCAACAGTATGCACGACTGGTGGAACATGATGTGGGCCCGCGGAGGCGGCAACACCAAGTTTGAGCAGGTGAACGCCATGGGCAATCACCTGGGCATGCAGCACCTGCAACTGGATGTGAAAGTAGCGGACTGGAAAGCACGCATCTATTGGCAGACCATGCTGGAGGATGGCCCCGCACGACTACCATGGTATATGCCGAACCGAAGCGATGGTTTGTGGGGTGTCTGCATCGAGCAGAAACGATGGCCATTTGTGAGCAAGGTGCTGTATGAATTCATACAGACAACCGATCAGAGTGGTCCATACCATGACCGAGACGGCGTTATCTTCGGAGGTGCAGATGATTACTACAACCACTACATTTACAAGCACGGATGGAGCTATGCAGGACGCGGCATCGGTACTCCGCTCATCACATCGCCTGCCTACAATCAATCTGATTTTCAGGGATTTGAAAACAATCGAATCGTAGCCCACCACATGGGCATAATGGGTGATATATATGGTTGCAAGTACCGCGTTCTGTACACACACAGCCGCAACTATGGTACGTACGACAACGCAGAAACCTATCATCAGACCGAGAAACACCCCAACGTGTATAATTCGCTCCTTTTCGAGGTAACACGACACGTACCACAGGCATGGGGGCTGGACTTCGGATTATCGTTCGGAGCTGACTATGATTCGCCCAAGATACGGCACGAGAACCAACCTCATTTCCGAACGCTCGGCGACGCTTATGGCCTCATGCTGAGCATCAGCAAAAAAGGACTCATCACCTCATGGAAGTGATGAGTTTTTTGTCTTTTGCCGCCATATAGCAGAAATATTTGTACATATAATCATAAAAATTTGCATATATAAAATAAATTTCGTAACTTTGCACCCAAATTTTTTCGCGTGCTCTGCGAGCGCACGTATTTTTTTCGTACACGCACAAGGAAACAGCATGGAGTTGCTCCTTCAGACGGGCATCACGCGAATGAGGAAAACAGAAAATCAAAAACACATAATATGGAACTATCAGAACAAGAAATTGTACGCCGTAACTCGCTTCAAGCCATGCGCGATTTGGGTATAGACCCATATCCCGCAGCCGAGTATGTGGTTACAGGCTATTCGACACAAATCAAAGAAGAGTATGACCAATGGGATGGTCAAACAGTACGAATCGCAGGCCGACTGATGTCAAAGCGCATCATGGGTAAGGCCAGCTTTATCGAATTGCAGGACTCAAAGGGTCGCATTCAGGTATATGTAAGTCGCGACGATATCCAAGCTCCTGTGCCAGAAGGCGAGACTGCCACCACGGCCGAGCAACAGATGTACAACGTCGTCTTCAAGAAACTGCTCGATATCGGTGACTTTATCGGCATTGAAGGTGTTGTTTTCCGTACTCAGATGGGCGAAATCTCGGTACACGCCAAGAGTTTGACAGTATTGAGCAAGAGCCTCAAGCCCCTACCTATCGTCAAGTACAAGGACGGCGTAGCATATGACGGCTTCAACGACCCTGAGCAGCGCTATCGTCAGCGTTATGTTGATTTGGTCGTAAATGAGGGCGTGAAGGATGTATTCCTAAAGCGTGCCACCATCCTTCGCACCATGCGACAGGTCTTTGATGAAGCCGGTTACACAGAGGTGGAGACTCCTATCCTGCAGCAAATCGCCGGTGGCGCATCGGCTCGTCCGTTCATCACTCACCACAACACACTCGATGTAGATATGTATCTGCGTATCGCAACGGAATTGTACCTGAAGCGTTTGATCGTAGGCGGTTTTGAAGGTGTATATGAGATTGGTCGTAATTTCCGCAACGAGGGTATGGACCGCAGCCACAACCCCGAGTTCACCTGCATGGAGTTGTATGTATGCTACAAAGACTACAACTGGATGATGACCTTCACCGAGAACCTGTTGGAGAAGATATGTCTCGCTGTGAATGGAACCACCGAGGTCAAAGTAGGCGACAACATCGTCAGCTTCAAGGCACCATTCCGCCGTCTCCCTATTCTGGAAGCCATCCAGGAAAAGACGGGTCACGACCTGAGCCAAATGAGCGAGGATGAGATTCGTGCGATTGCGAAGAATGAGTATCACATCGAGGAAACCGAACACATGGGCAAGGGCAAACTGATCGACGAGATTTTCGGAGAGACCTGCGAGGGCACGTTCATCCAGCCTACCTTCATCACCGACTATCCTGTAGAGATGTCTCCGCTGACCAAGATGCACCGCTCAAAGCCGGGCCTGACCGAGCGATTTGAGTTGATGGTCAACGGCAAAGAGTTGGCCAATGCTTACTCCGAGTTGAACGACCCAATCGACCAGTACAACCGCTTCGTAGAGCAGATGAAGTTAGCAGACAAGGGTGACGATGAAGCAATGGTCATCGACCACGATTTCATGCGCGCATTGGAGTACGGCATGCCACCTACCTCTGGTATCGGCATCGGTATCGACCGTCTGGCTATCCTGATGACTGGTCAACCTACTATCCAAGAGGTGCTGCTCTTCCCTACCATGCGTCCCGAAGTATGATGTGATTAAACACACTCTGACATGAATCTATTAGACAAAAAAGTGGCCATACTGGGTGGCGGCAGTTGGGCGACAGCGCTGGCAAAGATCGTACAAACCAACGTGGGCAGTATCAACTGGTACATGCGCAAACAGGAACAGATTGACGAATTTTTGCGTACTGGAAAGAACCCCGAATACCTGCGCAGTTTGGCTTTCGACACATCGACTATCCATTTCACTACCGATATCAACGAGGTAGTGGGAAACAGCGATGTGCTAATCTTGGCCATACCCTCTCCGTTCATCAAAATGCACCTGAAGAAACTGCGCCGTTCGATTCGCCGCAAGATTATCATTTCGGCAATCAAGGGCATGGTACCTGATGAGAACATGGTCGTAACGGACTACCTGCATATCCGCTACGAGGTGCCTAACGAGAACCTCGGTATGATTGCCGGCCCATGCCACGCTGAAGAGGTAGCTACAGAGCGACTCAGTTATCTGACCATCGGGTGCTGCAACCGCGAAAATGCGTGTGCGATGGCACAACTCTTCGAGATGCCGTTTGTTCGCACCAACACATCCGATGACGTCTGGGGACTCGAGTACTCCTCTGTGATGAAGAACATCTACGCCATCGCCTCCGGTATATGCTATGGCCTCAAGTATGGCGACAATTTCCAAGCGGTACTTACCTCCAATGCCATTCAGGAGATTAACCGCTTTGCCAATGCCACCAACCCACTCCGTCGCGACATCGACAGTTCGGCTTATCTGGGTGACCTGCTGGTCACGGCCTATTCTCAGTTCTCACGCAACCGCCAGTTTGGCAACATGATCGGACGCGGTTACAGCGTACGTACAGCCCAACTGGAGATGGAGATGATCGCCGAGGGGTTCTATGGTACCAAATGTATCCACGACTTCAACGAGCGTTTCCATGTGGACTTGCCTATTGTCGAGGCGGTATATAACATCCTCTACAATCAAGCATCTCCAATGCTGGAAATCAAGGAGTTAACAAAGAAACTCAAATAAAGTTCATAAATCATTAATTGTTTATCATTAACAATTGTACAATATTCAAATTAATTCATGAAACTGAATCTTGAAAATGCCGCTTCGTTTGCATGTGCAGACAAACTGGCAAAATTGGCAGCCGAAACAGCTGCAGCAAACGAATTACTCGAATCAGGCAAGGGTGCTGGCAACGACTTCTTGGGTTGGGTGCATCTGCCTTCATCTATCACCGACGAGTTCCTGGCTGAGGTACAGGCTACAGCCAATCTGCTCCGCGAGACGGCTGAGATTATCGTAGTGGCCGGTATCGGCGGCAGCTATCTGGGCCCACGTGCCGTAAACGAAGCGCTGGATCACACTTTCGGCCTCAATGGCAACAACCCACGCGTAGTGTATGCCGGCAACAATATCGGCGAGGACTATCTGGCCGACCTCATGGAGTTGCTCGAAGGCAAGACCTTCGCCATCATCAATATCTCTAAGTCAGGTACCACCACCGAGACCGCACTTGCTTTCCGTCTGCTCAAGACCAAACTGGAGGCAACCGTTGGCAAAGAAGCTGCACGTGAACTCATCGTTGCCGTGACAGACAAGGAGAAAGGTGCTGCACGCAAGCTCGCTACCAAGGAAGGCTACAAGACCTTCGTCATCCCCGACAACGTAGGTGGACGCTTCTCGGTTCTCACACCTGTAGGTCTGCTTGCCATCGCTTGCGCAGGTCACGATATCAAGGCACTCGTTAAGGGTGCACAAGACATGGAGAAAGCCACGGGCGTGGACGTTCCTTACGATCAAAACCCTGCTTGCCAATACGCTGCTATGCGTAACGCACTCTATCAGGACGGCAAGAAGATTGAGATTCTCGTCAATTTCCAGCCTAAGCTACACTACATGATGGAATGGTGGAAACAGCTCTTCGGCGAGTCAGAAGGCAAAGATTTGAAGGGTATCTACCCTGCTTCGGTAGATTTCACTACTGATCTCCACTCTATGGGACAATGGATTCAGGAGGGTGAGCGCACCATCTTCGAGACCGTCGTTTCCGTAGAAAAGGCAAACAAAACGGTCCTCTTCCCACATGACGAAGAGAACCTCGACGGACTCAATTTCCTCGCTGGCAAGCGTGTAGATGAGGTCAACAAGATGGCAGAACTCGGAACACGTCTGGCTCACGTTGATGGCGGCGTGCCTAACATGTTGGTAACCATCCCTGTACTTGACGAATACAACCTCGGACAACTGATCTATTTCTTCGAGCGTGCCTGCGGTGTAAGCGGTTATTTGCTGGGAGTGAACCCATTCAACCAACCTGGTGTCGAGGCATATAAGAAGAACATGTTTGCCCTCCTCAACAAGCCTGGTTACGAGGCTGAGAGCGCAGCTATCCTTGCTCGTCTCAACAAGTAAGTTACACAACACATACTCCCAAATGCGGATCAACATGTCTGCATTTGGGAGTATGTTAAAAAAATCATTTCTTGTGGGCCAAAATCCACAGAATCAGCACAAGCCTATCCCTTAAGAAAAAGGAAATTGGAGTTGTCCAATTATTGTCAATAATCCGTATTTACCCAATGAAGGGAAGTCCGATATTTCCTTGTTTTCATGGTTGTGTTCGCCATGCGATCTTGAAGCGGTCTTGAAGCGGTCTTCCAATCGTCAATCCTAAAGCCTCATAAGACGCCCAACTTTGGTATGAAATTGGCGACAGTCAATCCGATTATTTTTTACATGGCCTAAACGAGTACTCGGCCAACGTTGTAATAGAAGGATGTTTTCCGCACAAAGGGCAATCGGGATTAGATGCCATCTGTATACGTTGAAAATCCATCGTGAGCGCATCCACTATCAGCAACTTATCGGTCAGCAGTTCCCCTACTCCAGTAAGGTATTTGATCGCCTCAGTAGCCTGAATAGTACCCATGATTCCCACCACGCTGCCCAACACACCAACCATCGAGCAAGTCTGCACATCATTCTCGCCAGGTGGTTCGGGGAAGAAGCAACGATAACATGCCGAACCCGGTACATGCGTCATGATTTGGGCTGCATATTTCAAAACACCACCAGCCGAAAAAGGTTTTCCTGTCAGCACACAAGCATCGTTTACCAAATACTTGGATGCATAACTATCTGTGCAGTCTATGATAAAATCATAGTCACCGATGATTTCGGCAGCATTGTCTTCGGTCAAAAACGTCTCATAGGTGATTACGTTGATGTCAGGATTGATTTTGCGCATCTTCTCCGCGGCAGAATCCACTTTAAGCCGATGGATATCCTCCGTGAAATGAATCACCTGACGCTGCAAATTGCTCAAACTGACCACATCGGCATCCACAATACCTATCGTGCCCACTCCGGCTGCAGCCAAATAAAGCGCATTGGGCGAACCGAGTCCACCGGCACCAACGAGCAAGACTTTGCTGCGAAGCAGTTTCTCTTGTCCTGCTTCGCCAAAGCCTTCAAGTAATATATGACGACTATATCTCATCTGGGGGTGTAAATAATTAAATATGTCAGAAAAGTGTCGATTGACCGTCGATCGAGTGTCAAATTCTGCGACTGTTATTCTTCGTCCGGCTGCTGACCATCATGCGCAAGCCACTTACATTCCGTAATCTGCATATCGGTGAAAACAGCCTTGAACGACGACTCTTCTGGCGAGCAGGCATAGATACCAAAACGAATCTCGTCCTGTGCCTCGTACATGTGGCAAACACGCATCTGACTCCAAGTCAGGCCATCGGCAGAACACTCTATACAGTAGTCATCTTCGCGACGCGAGAGGCGATACCACATCTGCTTAACATCGGCAGGAATAGCCGTAGTAGCCCAATCACTATAACCATGGTTAGTAGCAACGCTACCGAGGTGTTGGAAATCGGTATTCTCATACTCGATGCTACCCTTGAGCCAGTTGTCCGAATCAAGATACATAACCACGCCACATTGGTCAAAACGATGATGACTCTCAGCGAAGTGAGTTTGAACCACAAAGCTGAAAAACTTCTCTCGTGTGCTAACTTGCAAAGCTGGCGCATTGTCGTTTCGGAAATGATAATAGGTGCGCTGCCAGAGGTCCGTGCCGGGCTTAGTCACCACCTCAATAGTGTCATCATGAATGGCGAAACTCTCGGGCTGGCGTGTCCACTCAAAGTCAGCCAAGTTGAGCGCTGCACCATCATGAAGCACAGCAGCCACCACATCGTTCGTCTCAGATTCAGTCTTCTCGGTTTTACCGGTTGTACAGGCCATCAATGAGATTGCCAATACAGAATAAAGTATTTTTTTCATGTGTAAATTTTGTTTTGATTATCTATTTTATCTTATTTGCGCTTACCGGTAACGGCAAAGCTGCCGGCAATCTTTCCTTTGAGCATATCGTCCGATTCTTTCTCCAACTCAATCATGATAGGCATACCAGAGTAATCGAATCGGAGCTCCAATTTGCCACCACGAACGCCCACTTTTTCGATTTCCATCTTCATCACCTTCATCATACTCAAAGTCACCTCCGCGGTCTCATCAGTTTCCTTAACCGTCATTCCAAATGTCATATCGCCAATGGGAAGTCCGTTAGCCTCGAGTTCCCATTCGCCATAGTATTCGCCGAAAGCAGCCGCATCTGTCAGCAAAGGCTCTTTGTGCACTTTCTTGACCTGCTTGATCCAAGGATCAGTAGTTTGGCGGTGGAGCACATCGCTCACCTTCCAACTGGTAGCAGCAACTTCGGTTTGCAGGCTGCAACGAATATCGCGACTGGAAGCGCCAATAGACAATGTATATAGTCCCGGCTCAACCACCCATTCGGTAGTCGCTTCTGAGTAAGATGCCAGCTCCCTGACATTGATACTGAGCGAAACAGTCTGACTTTCACCGGGTTGCAAGCAGTTCGTTTTTGCGAATGCTTTCAGTTCCTGTGTCGGTTTATCCATATCCTTGCCGGGAGCGGAGACATATAACTCCACGATTTCCTTGCCCGCCACGCAGCCGTTATTGCGTACATTGAACGAAATGTTCAAATATTCGCCATCGTTGGCAATGATGGCATCAGAGTACTCGAACGACGTATATGACAAACCGTATCCAAAGGGGTACGAGACTGCCTTCTTTTGCTTGTCGAACCATCGATAGCCGACATATATACCCTCTTCATAGTTCGTCCAATCATACGTTTCCACCGGCTCTTTCTCTTCCGGTTCCAGTCCAATAAAAGTACTGAAGTCAAGTGAGAAATTTTCGGCCTTAGGGAAAGTGTGCGACGAAGCATGATCCTCCAATGCCACCGGCCATGTCATCGGCAGTTTGCCAGATGGGTTAACCTTTCCGGTCAGCACATCAGCCACCGAGTTACCTCCTTCTTGTCCGGCTTGCCATGCTACCAAAATAGCGTCCGGTTGATGCTTCCATGAGGCAGTTTCTATCACTCCACCCACATTGAGCACAACGATACATGGTTTGCCTGCAGCACGGAAAAGGCGGCTTACTGCTTTTATCATCTGTTGTTCCTCTTTGCTCAGACTGAAGTCCGTAACTTTGCGATCAAGGAACTCACCCGAAACACGGCCTATCGTGATGATGGCCGCATCGTTCGTTTTCACCAATCCCTGCACATACGAATCGGTAAAAGTCAACTCTTGTGGCAAAGAAGGAGGAAGAATGTTTGCCATCATCTGTGCACCTTCGCCCATTTGCTTTAAGCGCTCGGTTTCCGCCTCACGCTCTTGTTGGATATGCATGGTATACTTAGCAGCAAGTTGCTCGTCAGGAGTGAAACCTGCATTCTTCAGACCATCCAGAAGTGAAACCGTATATGCCCGATTCACATTGCCCGAACCGGTACCACCAGCAATGAACTCGTACGAGCAGATACCAAAGACAGCCGTTTTCTTTACTTGTTCACCCAAGGGCAGTACGCCGTTGTTCTCCAGCAAAACCATGCCCTCGACTGCACTCTCTCGAGTCACCTGAGCATGTGCCTCAAGATCAGGCTTATTGGAGTAGCGATAGCCTTTGAAGCTGGGTGTACGGACAATATACTCGAGGATACGTTTTACATTGCGATTCAAATCCTCCATACTCAGACTGCCATCTTCGACACCCTCAACGATATCGGTAAACTGTGTAGGGCGACCAGGTTGCAACATATCGTTACCCGCATGCATTTGTGCCACAGCATCTTTGCCGCCATACCAATCCGTCATCACGATGCCTTCATACCCCCAATCCTTACGAAGCACATCCTCCAGCAATTCCGGATTTTCCGATGTGTATATACCATTTGAGAGATTGTATGAGGACATGATTGTCCATGGTTGAGACTCCTTAACGGTTATCTCAAACCCCTTGAGATATATCTCACGTTGTGCACGCGGAGAGACAATCACATTGTTTCCCGTTCGGTTGGTTTCCTGATTGTTATATGCAAAGTGTTTAACAGACGTGCCTACACCATTTTTTTGCACACCACGCACATACGCCGCTGCCGTTTTTCCGGAAAGTAACGGGTCTTCCGAATAGTACTCAAAGTTACGTCCATTCATCGGATTGCGATGGATATTCTCAGCAGGTGCCAAAAGCACATCACAGCCGTATTCCAACACCTCGTTACCTATAGCTTCGCCAACCTCTTCGACCAATTGTTGATTCCAAGTGGCAGCCAACAATGTACCTATTGGAAAGTGTGTACAGAAGTAGGTATTTTCATCGTCCTGACGAGTTGAATTGATACGCAATCCGGCAGGTCCATCGGCCAATATTGTGCCGGGTATGCCCAAACGTGCAATACTATGCGTAGCTCCGGCAGCTCCAGGCACACGATCAGCATTGTTGCCAACAACGGCAGAATAGCCTTCCGAGCCGCTGTCCATTCCTATACCGACGACCAACGCGACCTTCTCTTCGGTTGTCATGGCTGCAACGACCTCATCAATATTGTTTTCATTTAACTGCGGTACTTTCTTACCACAACTTACCAGCATTAGCCCACAGGTTAATGCAATAAAACCAAACGTTCTATTCATATTGTTTCCTATTAATTTAGATGCCAAGTTCCACTTCTTTTCCAAATGGCGCAAGTGAGAGCACCGCCATCTTAAAATGCTGTTTACCCCATGGGATACCAACGATGGTAACGCAGAGCAACAGTCCAAAGATAATGTGCATGAACCATGCCCACAACCCACCAAAGAGCAGCCATAGCAAATTGAGAGGAATGCGAACACAGCCAACCGGACCATCGCCCTCCTTGATTGTCGAACCAAATGGCCATAGACAAAGCAGACCCAACTTGATAGTCTGAAGTGCAGCAGGAATGCCAATAATTGTACATGCCAATGCCAAACTTCCCGTGAAATAACCAATGGCTGCTTCCAATCCACCAAAAATCCACCAAATAATATTACCAAGTATTTTCATTTTCGTTTCTTATTTTTTTATAACCAATGTATTAATACTATTAGCCGTCAACACTATATGCAAAGCCTTCTTTTCGAGACAGATATCAACTTGCGTATCTCGATCGGTCTGATTGGCAGCAACGAGTACAATGGAGCCGTCGTTATTGACGAATCCGAGCACGTCCTCATACGTACCACTCAATTCCAATTTACGAGCACCCGGCAGAACAAAGTGACTGAGGTGCTTGAGTTCGTAATACTCGGGCGTAAAAGTCCATGTATTGTCAGCCTCGTTGACCGTAATCAGCGAGTTTTGATACCATCCCCAATGCGATGGTTTATCGCTGAATAGCGCTGTGTTCCAATAGTAGTACTGCGTCACCCCATGCGAGAGATAGTGGCGCTGTAAATCCCATGAGTGCATCGCTCCCTCCCAATTGTTTTTACCATTACCACACTCCTGTTCGGACTGCACCATATCAAGGTGTGGATAGTTCTCGTTGATAACCGGCAAAGCATCTTTTCCGGCCCATTGGAATGCAACACCTTTTATATATTTAGAAGAGAGAGCATCCTGCAGCAATGTATCAACCAGCAACGGATTAGCACGTTCTTCGGTACCATAATACACAACAACGTCATGCTTTTCCATCTCCGGGCCCAGGTATTGACCAACGAAAATGCTCAAATCTGTCGCCGTCCAGCAGCATGAAGGGTAATTTTGAGCACTATTCATTTCATTTTGTGGCATAACCATACGAATATTTACCCCTTCTGCACGATACGCATCCACGAACTTACCAAACAGACGTGCATATGCATCCAGATATTCCGGCTGCATGATGAATGACGTGACACCTTCCTGCCCTTCTTCACCAGGAATAGCATCATTAGCCTCCGGAACACTATGGAAGGCCAAAGGGCCAGTCAGGTTATACTGAGCAACGGAAGGATCTCCCTGTTCAGCCAATTCGATGGCTCTATCCCACATCTTGCGCTGTACAACAGCCATTTCTTCGGTAACAGCCCGTTCTGCATAGTGGCCATACTTTTTCATCCAACGCGGTGGACACCAAGGCGATACAAAGAAATAGAGGTCTGGATTGTAACGCAAAGCCCAATGCAACATAGGAATCACATTTTGTTTGTCGCGCTCGATAGAGAAATCTTTCAATTCAAAATCACCTGCAGTTTCGTCAGGCGAATAAAAATCAAGCGCAAAATCATTTGCCCCCATCGACATGCGTCCACGATTGAGATTCGCGCCTTTACCGGGCTCAAAAAGCTTGGCAAAAATTATATTCAGTTCATCCTCCGGCAATTGTTGTAGCGATGCCCAACCCAATTCGTTGAAACAGGTACCAAAGCCCTGAATTGTTTGGGCTGTTTGGGTGTCATCCACTACAATCGTCATAGGTTCTTCACTCTTTCCCTCGGTCTCCGATACGGACATTGACGACGGATTAACGGATTGGAAGTAGCAATCACGTGTAGAAACGGTCCAGTCAACAATCGCAGGATGCGACTGACAAGCTACAAGAAGGCATGAAAATGCGCCCAGAAATATTTTATTCATATCAATCATTTTAGACAATAACTCCCTGTAGGAGTCAGCCAATCACAACGGCAAATATTCCTCACAGAAAAAATCAAATGAAATTAACGGTGAGAAGTGGGTTGAACGATGAAGTCGGCAGGCAGACCGACGAGATGCCAATTGTTATCACATTCAGGCGTTAATTTACCGCCAAGAACGTCTTGTATGTATCGTGCAATGAGGTCACGTACATTACCAATCTGTCCACACATATCCACCTCGAGGACTTCAGGCATTCCATCCTCGTCAGAGAGAATCACGCCCTCGTGACGCAAATGTGTATTAGCACGATAATTGCTCACGGCAAGGGTAAATGTGTCAGTATCTGCCACAGGTATTTTAGTCTGACTCCAAACAAGATTTTGGATACGCTGTCCCACCGGTTTTGTCACATCGATGACATAATCAACGCCGGTGAACATATCAAAATTATAACTGGCAAAACGATCATTAAACCTCAATGGTTGCCCAGGTTGATAGGTTTGGAAATAGCCGGCAGACCACTCCATGTACTTGCGCAGTTGACGTCCAGTGGCACGCATGAGGTACATGGTATTACTATACTTATAAATAACGGAACAATCTGCTTTGGTAATGTCGCCCTGAGTAATGGTGGCAGAAGTAGGCACGATGAATGAAGCCACAACGTCAGCTCCCGAGTAGTACTTCATCGCCGCCGCAATAAGGTCAGGCCAGGGGTGGTCCTGAAGGAAGGCATCCATGACTCCGGGATGAGCACTCTCGCCAATAAGGTCTGCCCCCACGACTTCACCTATCACCAAACGAGCATCGTCCATGGCACGAGTGTGGTAAGGCATGAGTTGTTCAACGAGTGCAGAATCAGGCGCATAATCGCCCGGGAAAATCAATTCGGGCACTATCTGCCATTGTCCGTTTCGACTCAAAAGCGGAGCTGCAACGGTCTCCGGATTAACTTTGACGAAATCCACTTGCACCATCGTTTGACAGTTGCCTCGATTCGCCACAATAAGTACTCCGTTGACAATCGAATCAATATGGCTTACATGCGCATGAGCGGCGATAATCAAATCCAGTTCGGGGCAAGACATCGCCAAATCGCGTGCACCACTGCCCGGCACGCCATACTCGTTGTCCATACCCATATGCTCTGCAGCAATAAGGATATCAACCTTACTGCGTAACTGCTTGGCCAATCGAACTGTTTCTTCAACCGGATTGGTTACCGTCCAGCCTTCCAAATTCACCTTGTCCCAGTTGACAATATTGGGCGTAACCATGCCAATGATGCCTACTTTAACACCGTCCATGTTACGAATTACATAATCCTGCCCCAACTGTTTGCCTTCGGGAGAATATACATTACCAGAAAGAAGAGTTGCATGACAGTCATCAATAAGGTGATGCAGGTAATCCATGCCAAAATTGAACTCATGATTACCGGCCACCCACAGGTCGTATCCGATTGCATTCATAGCGACAACCATAGGACAATGTTCACCTTTTTGAAATTGCTCAACAGCATTACCTTGTGTGACGTCACCAACCTCGACGAGAAGCGTGTTGGCATCGCGACGTTCATTGACTACGGTCGCTACTTGCGCAAGCGAACCTTTGTTGGTCTCAAGTGTGGCATAGTTCATGGGATAAAACATGCCATGCGTGTCACTGGTGGCAAGAATGCGCACATGATCAGCGGTCTGTTGACGGCAACCCAAAAGGAGAAGCACCAATATGGCAATCCATGCCAAATGTAAACTACGGAGTGTATTTATCATGATAATTATAATTTGATGATGCAAAGGTAGTAAAATTATCCGAAAACGCCAAATAAATGCATATTTTTTATGTTTTTTTAAACATTTGGCACAATGTTTGCAATATTTTCTTGCAGAAAATCAAATACACACAATAAAACATGAGTAATCCTGTAGATATTCGCGAACTGCAAGAGCGCATCGAGCGCGAGAGTTCGTTTGTAGATGCCCTGACAATGGGCATGAACCAAGTAATCGTAGGTCAAAAGCACCTGGTAGAAAGTCTCCTGATAGGCCTCTTGTCAGATGGCCATATTTTGTTAGAAGGCGTACCTGGTTTGGCAAAGACCCTTGCCATCAAAACGCTTGCCGACCTGATTAAGGCTGATTTCAGTCGTATCCAGTTCACTCCAGACCTGCTTCCTGCCGACGTATTGGGTACACAAATCTATAGCCAAAAAACTGAGGAATTCAAAATCAAGCAAGGTCCTATCTTCGCCAATTTCGTATTGGCAGACGAGATCAACCGTGCTCCGGCAAAAGTGCAATCTGCGTTGCTGGAATCAATGCAAGAGCGTCAGGTAACCATAGGCGACAATACCTTTAAGTTGCCAGCTCCTTTTCTCGTGTTGGCAACTCAGAACCCAATCGAGCAAGAGGGAACCTATCCTCTGCCAGAGGCACAAACCGATCGTTTCATGTTGAAGGTTGTCATCGGTTATCCCAAGAAAGAGGAGGAGCAACTGATTATCCGTCAAAATATCTCGGGTGAGAAAAAGCAGGTACTGCCAATCTTATCAACAGAAGATATCATCAAGGCACGCAATATTGTTCGTCAAGTATATTTGGACGAGAAGATTGAGAAATACATCGTTGACATTGTCTTCGCAACACGCTTCCCTGAGAACTATGATATGGAGGAGTTGAAGTCGATGATTGCTTTTGGCGGTTCTCCTCGTGCCAGCATCAATCTGGCTCTGGCCGCTCGCGCTTATGCCTTTATTCATCGTCGCGGTTACGTAGTTCCGGAAGACGTTCGTGCCGTATGCTATGACGTATTGCGTCACCGCATCGGACTGACCTACGAAGCAGAGGCCAATAACATGACCACCGAGGACATTATCACCACCATTCTTGACAAAGTACAAGTGCCTTAATCTGACATTGGTCAATTAAAAACCGAACAATCAACAGACACAACGGGTCAATACAGTACGCTCGAATGGCGGCTGAAGCGCAAATAGATTATGACTCAAGAAGAGATATTACAAAAAGTCAGGAAGATAGAAATCAAGACTCGCGGACTGAGTCGCAACATCTTCGCAGGCGAGTACCATAGCCAATTCAAAGGCAAAGGTATGTCGTTCAGCGAAGTACGCGAATATCAGCCGGGGGACGATGTACGCTCGATTGACTGGAACGTGACCGCTCGACTAAACAGACCTTATATAAAAGTGTTTGAAGAGGAGCGCGAGCTAACAGTGATGCTATTGGTGGACGTATCAGGTTCGAGAAATTTCGGTACAGTATCGCAGATGAAGCGCGATATGCTGACAGAAGTGGCAGCCACTCTGGCATTCTCGACAATAGCCAACAACGACAAAGTGGGCGTAATCTTCTTTAGCGACAAGATAGAGAAATTCATTCCACCCAAGAAAGGCAAGACGCACGTGCTGCATATTATACGCGAACTACTCTGCTTCGAGCCAGATTCGCAGAAGACAGATATACAGTTAGCACTACAATATTTCAGCAACGCTCAGAAACGTCGCTGTACCGCCTTCGTGATATCAGACTTTCAGGACTCATCACTACTGAGCATGGCCGATAAAAAAGGCGGTTGCAAACCGCTGATGATAGCCAGCAATCGTCATGACCTGAATGCGATACAGATATACGACCGTCGTGATGCAGAGTTGCCCAATGTGGGTCTGCTGAAGTTGAAAGATGCCGAGACAGGCGAGCGTATCTGGGTAGATACGGCCAGTGAAGCCGTACGCAACGGATATGCCAATGATTGGAAAATAGGTCAGACAGCCTTGCAAAACCTGCTCACCAAGACAGGAGTCAACTCTACCTCGGTTCGCACCGACGAAGACTACGTGAAAGCTTTGATGAGGCTGTTTCGATAAGTCAATACATCCTTGCAGCCCACTAAACGCAGTTGGAGATTAACGAAAAAAAGACGATGAACATATTTGTAAACATACTACTGAGTGTAGTCGTGTCGGCACAGATAGACTCGACGGACCTATGGATAGGCGACCAGACGGCTATGCACCTGCAGGCCACCGCTTCGGCAGGTGAGCAGGTAAGCATGCCTCTGTTCGACCAAATGCTGCAGGACGGACTGTATATCGTAGATCGCAGTGCGATAGACACGATAGCAGAAAAAGACGGAAGAGTGACCTATAAACAAGAGTTGATGATCACATCATTCAAAGACTCGTTGTTTTATGTACACCCTATCCCATTCATGGTGAATGGCGACACCGTATTATCCAATCCCCTATCCATCAATATCATACAGCCATTTGAAATGGATACAACGGCTGCCATCACAGATATTAAGGGTGTAATGAAACCGAAAATTTGGTGGTGGGGAATCCTACGCTGGGTGCTGCTGGCACTATCCATAGCAGGTATGGCAACTGGTGGTTATTTCCTGTATAAGCGTCTAAAGAAAGATGGTACAGATGAGGAATCCATCGCCCCTGAGTTGTTGCGTCCATGCGATGAAGTAGCTTTGGAGAAATTGGAGATAATCAAGCAGGAGAAGATTTGGCAGACGGGTGAGCATAAACTCTATTTCACCCAACTGACCGATGTCGTGCGTGAGTACATAGGTCGCCGCTTTGGAATCTCTTCACAAGAGCAGACTTCGACAGAGACACTACAGGCCATGAAACCCATATTAACAGCTGATGACCAGAAAGAGTTGTATGGTAAACTGGAGAAGATGTTGCAACTGTCAGACCTGGTGAAATTCGCCAAGTGGACACCGACACCTGATGAGAACGAACTTTCTCTCCGCTCGGCATATGCCCTGATTCAGGAATACAAAGATGTTCCGGCACCAGCTGAGAACACAGAAAAATCCGAACATTCTGAAGAAGATATATTATGACATTCGCATCCCCTGGATACTTATTTTTACTACTGCTATTGTTGCCCATCATAGGCTGGTACGTCTATGAATTGCGCAAAGCAGATGCCAGTCTGCAGATATCAAACACAGACAGCCTATCAAGACAGCCCAAGTCGGCTCGCATCTATATGCTGCATGTTCCGTTTGTGCTACGTTGTGCAGCCGTGGTCTTGCTGACCATCTGTCTGGCTCGCCCGCAGTTGAGCAACCGCTGGTCGAAAGAGTCAACTGAAGGTATCGACATCATGATGGCCCTGGATATATCAGGCACCATGCAGGCAGAAGATTTGCGTCCCAATCGACTCGAGGCCGCCAAAACCGTAGCAGCAGAGTTCATCGCCGACCGTCCAAACGATAATATCGGCTTGGTTGTGTTTGCAGGCGAAAGTTTCACTCAATGTCCATTGACAACCGATCATGCTGTGCTCATCAACCTATTTCAGTCGGTCAAGTTCGGCATGATAGACGATGGAACGGCGATAGGTCTGGGTTTGGCCAATGCTGTCAACCGCATGAAAGACAGTCAGACCAAGTCGAAAGTAATCATCCTGCTGACCGATGGTTCAAACAACTGTGGTGATATCGATCCACAAACTGCAGCAGAAATAGCAAAGACGTTTGGCATCCGTGTCTATGCCATCGGCGTAGGTAGCAAAGGGGAAGCGCGTATTCCCTACCAGACCCCCATTGGCATACAATACACGACTATTTCAGGCCAGTTTGACGAAGCAACGCTACAACAAATAGCACAAACAACAGGTGGCGAATACTTCCGTGCTACCGACAACCATTCACTTCGTTCTATTTACCAAGAGATAGATCAACTGGAGAAAACCAAGATACGCGTGCGCGAATATAGTAAAAGGACTGAGGCTTTTGTGCCCTACCTGTTGGCAGCCCTACTATGTCTCTTGTTAGAAGTCATCCTTCGCTATCTGGTATTACGAACCGTATCAAACTAATGAACGCATTTTATGTTTAGATTTGCCCATATAGAATATTTGTGGCTGTTAGCCATCATACCCGTGCTGGTCGGCTTGCACATATGGATGACGAAGCGTAAACAACGTCAACTTCGCGAATTTGGTGACCCAGAACTGCTGGCTGAGTTGATGCCCAACGCATCTCGAGTGCGGCCACATGTTAAATTTGCAATGACAATAACAGCTCTGGCCCTACTACTCATAGCAGTAGCCAGACCTCAATATGGCACCAAAGAGGAGACATACAAACGCCAAGGAATCGAAGTAATGGTAGCGTTGGATATCTCAAACTCGATGTTGGCCGAAGATGTTGCTCCTAATCGTTTGGATCGTGCAAAACAAATGTTGAGCAAGATGGTAGACCAAATGGTGGATGACAAGGTGGGATTGGTCGTGTTCGCCGGCGAAGCATACACCCAAATACCAATCACCTGTGACTATGTGTCAGCCAAGATGTTTCTGCAGACAATCAATACAGATCTAATTCCAGCACAAGGAACGGCTATAGGTACGGCAATCCAAACCTGTATGCGTTCGTTTGGTGCGGAGCAATCAGAGGCCAGTCGTGCCATCATCCTGATAACCGATGGTGAGAACCACGAAGATGATGCCGTTGCAGCCGTAAAATCTGCCAAAGAAAAAGGAATCAGCGTATATGTGGTCGGTATAGGTAAGCCAGAAGGAAGTCCAATACCTGATGGTCGCGGCGGATTCAAAAAAGACCGAAGCGGACAAGTGGTAGTCAGTCGTCTGAACGAGCAAATGTGTCAGGAAATAGCACAGGCAGGCAGCGGTATGTATATACGTGCAGACAACACCAACACCGCCTCACGTGCTTTGCAACAAGAACTGGATAAACTCGGAAAATCGGAGATAGAATCTACCGTATTTACCAATTATAATGAACAGTATCAGTCTTTTGTGCTGATTTCTCTGCTATTGTTGGTAATAGAGTTCTTTATCTTCGGCCGTAAGAATAAATCAATTACGAAACTGAATATTTTCGGAGAATAATGAAAAAGTTAATCACGCTACTTTTGGTAATGGCTGCGCTACCAGCTTTGGCTCAGAAAGAATGGAAAGACGTTCGCCAAGGCAATAAAGAATATAACAAGGAGAAATACGCAGAAGCGGAAGTCAGATATCGCAAAGGACTTGACCAAAATAACGAATCGTTTGAGGGCCACTTCAATCTGGGTGATGCACTTTTCCGCCAAGAGAAATATCCCGAAGCCCAAGAAGAATATCAGAAAGCCGGTTCACTATTGAAGCCAGATAAAGACGGCAAGTTCAGCCCAAATGACAAGAAAAAACTGGCACAGGTGCATCACAATATCGGTAATGCACAATATGCTCAACAGCAGTTTGACAAAGCGGTCGAATCATATCAAAAGGCCCTGATGGCCAATCCCAAAGACGACGAAACACGTTATAATTTGGTAAAAGCCATGCAGATGCTGCAACAACAGCAAAATCAGCAGGACCAACAGGATCAACAAGACCAAAATAACCAAGACCAACAGAACCAAAACGATCAGGAACAACAGCAGCAAGATCAACAAGATCTGCAAGATCAGCAAGACCCTCCACAGCAGCAGCCTGAAAATCAGGATGATATGAACAAGGAGCAGGCTGAGCAAATCCTACAGGCATTGGAACAGGACGAACAGGAAACGCAAGAAAAAGCCAAACGTCAACAAATGCAATCGAAATTCAGAACCGACAAAGACTGGTAGTATCTCAAGAAAAATACATTTTCATAATGAAAAGAATAGCAACGATATTATTCTCGCTTATAGCAGTCGTGACACTGGCAATAGCCGACGATGTCACCTTTCAGGCCAATGCTCCCCAACAAGTGGTCATGGGCAAGCCTTTTCAGCTGAAATATACGGTCAACCAACATGCCAAAGACCTTCGTGCTCCCGAGCTCGAAGGCTTTGACGTATTAGCAGGTCCTTTTACCAGCCAAAGTAGCAGTCACTCGTTCGTAAACGGGCAACGAACATCATCGTTCTCGCTAACGTACACTTATACTCTGATGGCACAGCGTGAGGGCACGTTCTCCATCGCCCCAGCCAGCATCACAGTAGGTAGTGACACATATCGATCGAATGGACTGAAAATCACCGTATTACCAGCCGATGAAGAACCTGCACCAAGTCAGGCACAAGGTCAG
>JAKSNQ010000034.1 GCA_024399615.1 Paludibacteraceae bacterium
GCAACCTATACAAAATTAACCGCCATCATTTAACTCCCCATTTTTAACAAATATGTTAACTTTTTAACTTTTTTGTTAATTTTTCTTGCTCATCTCGGCTATTTTTATTACCTTTGTACCCGATATGAACAACACTACATCCAACGATCTCTCCTATCAACTGCTCCTCCGTATCAGCCAGATACTTGACAAGAAGCAAATGTCCCAGACCGAACTGGCCAACCGGCTCGGCAAGGCCCCATCGGCCGTCTCACGATGGTTCAAGGGAGAGCACAATTTCAATCTCGCCACCATTCAGGCTATTTCCGAGGCGCTTGATGAACCACTTATCTATGTCGTAAACGATACGCTTCCTGTGGAAACGTATGACGCCGCTACTTCATCACCCACCAACACGAAGCTTATTGCTCCTCGACGGAAATATACGCGCAAATGTCCCGTTTCCATCCATAGATTTGCGGAATGTAATGCACCCAATTTCTCGACCGAACACCGCCAGGCACTCGCCAGTTCCGAACGGGTACAGGAGATGCGTGAGGTCAATCGTCTCCGCGCACTCGACCAGGCCGATCCTAATCGCTGGGCATTATGGCAGCATCTCTACAAGCGCTTCGTAAGCAACGTCAGCAAGCATGGTTCCGAGACACGATATACCAAGAACGGTAACAAGATGAAGGTGGCAGGACTTCGCTATTTTGTAGAGAACCAGTTCCGCGCAGGACACCCGCTCCTTTACCATTTCCCCGAACTGGCCACCCTCACACCTGCCGAAGTCCTGGCCAAACTAACGAGCCACTAACTACCTGACTCCCCCGAGTCTCTCCTAAGACTCCCCTAAGACTTCCCTAAGGTATTTAGCAAAGCTCTAGCAAACCTCCAGCAGAGCTCTAGCAAAGCAGATAACATTTTTGTTAACCCACCACCTATCCTTTTTTGGGGGTGATGGCTTTTTTCTCATACTTCGCTTATGAAAGTTGCACTTCTTCAATACCCCATTGTTTGGGCCAATCCTCAGGAAAACCTCCGTCTCTTTGGAGAAAGATTGGCTGCGCTGCAGCAGCAAGCAGACGTTGCGCTGCTACCCGAGATGTTCACTACCGGCTTCTGCGTTGACCGCATCTGTTTAGCCGATGAAATGGATGGTATCACCGTGCGAACACTACGCCAATGGGCCGCCGATTACGACATTGCTATTGCCGGTTCGTTCATGTGCCGCGAAAACGGGAAACTATTTAACCGCGGTTTCTTTGTACGACCGGATGGTTCTGCCGATTTCATCGATAAAAGGCACCTCTATCGCTCTGGGGGTGAATCGCAACTCTTTACCGCTGGAAACCAACGTACCGTTTCTCACTACAAGGGCGTCAACTTCTGTCTGCAGGTCTGCTATGATCTGCGATTCCCTGTCTGGACGCGCAATCAGTCGGGACACGACTACGATATTCTCCTATACTGCGCTGCATGGCCTGATGTACGCATTGGGGCGTGGGATATTCTCGTTCCTGCACGTGGACTCGAGAACCAATGTCTGGTGGCAGCTGTCAACACCGTTGGAGACGATGGAATGGGGCTTCACTACTCTGGTCACTCCGTCGCATACGACACCCGACTGAACAAGTTGGCGCAGTTCGACGACAACGAAGCGGGAACTAAAATCGCCGATTTCAACGTAGAAAAACTACACCATTTCCGCGAAACACTTCCGCTCTGGCAAGACAGCGACTCTTTCCAACTACTCCCATAGTTTCCATCCCTCTCCCACAGTCCTCAAACTCTCTCACATAATCCATAGTCCTATTCCCACAGGCTTTTATTCTCACGCATTTATCACACATACATACCCAAAAACAGCCATCCTCTCCGCCGAGAGAATGGCTGTTTGCTTATATCAGCATCCACACGCTGTCCTATGACAAAACAAATGTAGAACTTAAGGGTATTCTGATAATTGATTTTGGCGTTGCCGTTAATTTTTCTTGTCAGAAGACTTGGTCGGATGAGCTATTGCGTCGCGCATATCGGTGTCTGCTTGCATATTCTTCATACGATAGTAGTCCATAATGCCCAAATTACCATTACGGAATGCCTCAGCCATCGCCTTTGGAACTTCGGCCTCTGCTTCTACCACATACGCACGCATCTCTTGTTCCTTAGCGCGCATCTCCTGCTCCAGAGCTACGGCCATGGCACGACGCTCCTCTGCTTTTGCTTGCGCAATATTCTTGTCCGCATTCGACTGGTCCATCTGCAGTTGAGCACCAATGTTCTTACCGACATCGATGTCCGCTATATCGATGGAAAGGATCTCAAAAGCCGTTCCTGCATCCAGACCCTTGCTCAGCACCAATTTACTGATGGAATCGGGGTTTTCTAACACCTGCTTATGGGTCATAGCAGAACCGATAGATGAGACGATGCCCTCACCTACACGTGCCAAAATAGTATCTTCACCTGCACCACCTACCAGTTGCTTGATGTTAGCACGTACAGTCACACGAGCTTTGGCTACCAACTGAATACCATCTTTCGCTACTGCTGCAACAGGAGGAGTGTCTATTACTTTCGGATTCACCGACATTTGTACGGCCTCAAACACGTCACGACCAGCCAGATCAATTGCCGTTGCCATCTGGAAAGAGAGGTCAATATTCGCCTTATTGGCCGATACGAGAGCATGAACCACACGCTCGATATGACCACCGGCCAGATAGTGCGCCTCCAGTCCATCACGACGAACGTCCGACAGACCGGCCTTGTGCGCCTCAATCATACATGCTACGATACGATGAGGGGGCACCTTACGGATGCGCATCAAAAAGAGTTGAATCAACGAGATGTACACACCACTCACCTGCGCAGAGATCCACAGCAGGAAGGGAACGTAGTACAAGAAAATAATGATGAGGATAGCCAGAATAGCTATCAAAATAGGATAAAAGACTTCCATGATTATTAAATTGATAGTTTATTTTAGTCAACTGTTAATCGGAAACACACCACAATCACTCGAGCAGAAAACACGATGAAAAGGCGTAAAACTCGTTATTTATTAGAGGGCACGCTTTACAACGATGGTGTTACCCTCCACACGAACCACCTCGACCGTCGTGTCAGGGTCGATAAACTCGCCCAAAGATTTAGCCTCCACCTCCTGACCATCTGCTATCACCTTACCCATAGGCGCCAGACGTGAGCAGGTTTGCAACTTGTCCCCTATCTCGATATGCAGCGAGGAGGTCAGGTCCACTTTGTCTGAAATATCCGTTTTCAACGACATTTTATCCAGCGTGCGGGAACGCAGGAAAAAGGCTATCAGCACCGCTAATGCAAGAAGAGAAAGCAGTAGTGTCAGGTGACCGGCCAACGGGCTGATTCTTACATACGCTAACGCAACCGCTCCGGCACAAACACCTACCGACGCTATACCGGCAAAACCAACACCGGGGATAAAGAAAAGTTCTAAAACCATCAACAATACACCTACGATGGCAAGCAAACATACGAGAAATAGATCCATATACAACAATATGTGTTAAAATTTTGCAGGCAAAGATACACAAAAAACGGAATATACACAAAAGAATTAGCGAATAATTGCAAATAAATTTGCAGAATTAAAAAAAATGCACTATCTTTGCAAACTGAATTAGTTTTTATTAATTTGGCTAAATATGCGGAAATAATGAAATTTGAATACGATGTCATAGTTGTAGGTGCCGGGCACGCAGGAAATGAAGCCGCTGCTGCTGCAGCCAACATGGGTAGTCATACACTACTCATCACCATGGACATGAACAAGATTGGCCAAATGAGCTGCAATCCCGCTGTCGGAGGCATAGCCAAAGGACAAATCGTCCGAGAAATCGATGCCATGGGCGGACAGATGGGCATCGTCACCGACAAGAGCGCTATACAGTTCCGCATGCTCAATCGTTCAAAAGGGCCTGCTATGTGGAGTCCACGAAGCCAATCCGATAGAAAACGATTCATCGAAGAGTGGACAGCTTGCCTTACCGCAATAGATAATCTCGAGATTTGGCAAGATGTCGTTACCGAACTTATCGTTGAAAACGGAGAGATCAAGGGAGTCAAGACACAATTGGGAGCCACTATGCACGCCAGAGCTGTGGTGCTTACCAATGGCACTTTCCTCAACGGACTCATGCATTGCGGAAAAACGCAGATACGTGGCGGACGAACGGGTGAACCAGCCAGTTACGGACTCACGGAACAACTTAAAAACCTCGGTTTCATCGCAGATAGGATGAAAACAGGAACGCCTTCACGTATCGACAAACGCTCCATTGATTTCAGCAAAATGACCATTCAGCCGGGCGATGACGACTTCCATAAGTTCAGTTATCTCGACACCGTACAGCGTCAACTCAAGCAGATGCCATGTTGGATTACCTTTACCAACGCAGCCACGCACGACGTGCTACGTTCAGGATTGCCTGATTCTCCCCTTTTCAACGGACAAATACAGAGTATAGGACCACGATACTGTCCCAGCATCGAAACTAAGATTGTCACATTCGCCGATAAGGACCAGCATCAGCTCTTCTTAGAGCCAGAAGGCGTCGATTCCAACGAGTATTATGTCAACGGATTCAGCTCCTCATTACCTATGGATGTACAAATCCGGGCACTACATACCGTACCCGGACTCGAGAACGCAGTCCTTTATCGACCCGGTTATGCCATCGAGTACGACTTTTTTGACCCTACCCAATTGACGCATAGCTTAGAAACCAAGCGTATTCATCGACTTTTCTTTGCCGGACAAATCAATGGAACGACCGGTTATGAGGAAGCCGCTGGTCAAGGCATGGTAGCCGGCATCAATGCACACCTCTCCGCACACGACATGCCGGCCTTCACACTCGCACGAGATGAAGCATATATCGGCGTTTTGATCGATGATTTGGTCAACAAAGGTGTGGACGAACCATATCGTATGTTCACCTCGCGCGCAGAGTATCGCATTCTGCTGCGACAAGACAATGCCGACAAACGCCTCACAGCTCGTCTGCACGACATGGGACTGGTCAAAAACGACCGCTGGACACTCTATCAGTATAAGGAAAAACAGGAGCAGGCATTACTCCAACTGCTACAGCAAACCAGCATTCATCCCGATGAAATCAACGATTTACTCCTACAACTCGGTTCACAGCCGCTACAGAGAACATGCCGACTGGTAGATGTTTTGCTCCGCCCCGGTATAGGCATCGATCATCTCAAAACTGTTTCGCCTACCCTGCATGCTCACCTGGATAACATCACGACACAACGCGACGAAATAGCAGAAAGCGCCGAAATCATCGTGAAATATAAGGGATATATTGAGCGTGAACGAATGGCGGCTGATAAGATTCATCGACTCGATCAGATACGCCTGAGCGCCGATTTTGACTACAACAGCCTGCAGTCTCTGTCCACCGAAGCACGCCAAAAACTCAGCAGAATACATCCTGCCACCATAGGCGATGCCAGCCGAATACCGGGTGTAAGCCCAAACGATATCAGCGTACTGCTGGTCCTGATGGGCAGGTAAACAACTGTTAATAACCTGTCAACAACGTGAATATAACCATCGTAAAAATGTTAATGTTCCACGTGGAACACGTACATATCGATTACGTTTCACACTCCATCCCCACGCCATCAGTTATAGTACACAAGCTAAAGTACACAAGAACATACATTAATTAAAGAAACTAATTTAAACATCACATATATGACATTAGACGAAGTAAAAGGACTGGTTCGCAATATACCAGACTTTCCTATTCCGGGTATCCAATTCAAGGACCTGACAACTGCATTTATCAACCCTTCCGCGCTGAAATATATGCGCGATGAAATGGTAAAAGAGTACGCCAATCATGGCATTACAAAGGTTATCGGCATCGAGTCGCGCGGCTTTATCATGGCACCTGCTGTCGCCATGGAGATAGGCGCAGGTTTTGTACCCATCCGCAAACCTGGTAAATTGCCTGCAGAGGTTGTGGAGCAGTCTTATGCAAAAGAGTATGGCACCGACACCATCCAGATTCATAAAGATGCACTATCAGAGGACGATATCGTACTTATACATGATGACCTGCTGGCAACCGGGGGCACTATGAAAGCAGCTATTGACCTGTGCAAGAAATTTGGCGTAAAGAAAATCTACGTACATTTCCTCGTTGAACTCGATGCTTTGGAAGGTCGAAAACTGCTGGAAAACGATGCCGAAGTCAGCTCGATGATTCACTACTAACAGGCATCTGGGGTATTGTATAGGGATCTGTTGAAAAATCCCCTGTATTGCACCACGCTGCTACCACATCATCGTTATTCACTTGTTTGCCACTAAGATGAAGCCAAGTCCACACATAGATGCTATCCTTAAAAGTTTGCCCGAGAGCCCAGGAGTCTATCAGTACTTCAACGCCGAGGGTACCATTATCTATGTGGGAAAGGCCAAAAACCTGAAGCGAAGAGTTAATTCGTATTTCAACAAAGAGCACGATAATTACAAGACACGCGTACTTGTCAGCAATATCGCTGACCTCAAATATATCGTTGTTCAGAGCGAACAAGATGCCTTCCTTTTGGAAAATAACCTGATAAAAAGGTACCAGCCACACTACAACATTCTGCTTAAGGATGGCAAGACATACCCCAGTATCTGCATCACACGTGAGCCCTACCCTCGTATCTTCAAGACGCGAAACATCGTCAAGAGTACCGGTGAATATTTCGGTCCATATACCTTCACCAATACGGTGGATCTGGTGCTGGAAATCATTCACCAACTCTACCCCTTGCGCACTTGTAATATGCGCATGAGCGAAGAGCAAGTTGCTAACAACAAACTCAAAGTGTGCCTCAAGTACCATCTCAAGAACTGCTGCGGAGTGTGCGAAGGATGTACCTCCCGAGAAGAGTACCTGAGTTACATCGAGGCAGCAAGAAAGATCATCAAAGGTGATGCAGGCGAACTGCAAGATGAACTGATGCGAGAGATGCAGGCGCTCGCCCGACAGATGCGTTTCGAGGAAGCACAGGCACTCAAAGAAAAATATCTGCTCATTGAGAAGTTCCGAAGTAAGACGGTGATAAGCAATACCTCGGTGAGAGATGTGGATGTGTTTGGGTACGAGGAGCAGGAGCCCAACGGCTCGGGCACCCAAAGTGTGTTTATCTCAATGTTACGAATCCACCAAGGATGCATCGTACAGGGACAAACCATCGAGTACAAGAAGCAACTCGACGAGGAAAAAGAGGAAATTCTGGCACATGGCATCCTCGAATTGAGGGCTCAATTGGATGCACTCAACGTGAGCGCATACGTGAGAAATAAGGAGATTATCGTTCCTTTCATGCCCGACCTGATGGACCAGGAACTGAAAATCAGTACACCCAGCAGCGGCGAAAGAAAAGAGCTCTTGAACTTGGCCATGCAGAACGTTCGACAGTATAAACTGGATCGACTCAAGCATGCCGACAAACTGAATCCCGACCAACGCGCAGCACGTATATTGGGAAGACTGCAGGAAATGCTCGGCATGGAAACAATGCCTATGTGGATCGACAGCTTTGATAACTCCAATCTGCAAGGTTCCGATGCTGTTGCCGGATGCGTGGTGTTCAAGAAAGCCAAACCCAGCAAGGCGGACTATAAGAAGTTTAGTATCAAAACTGTAGTCGGAGCAGACGATTACGCCAGCATGCGTGAGGTCGTGTACAGACGCTACAAGCGACTGATGGAAGAGGCGGAGGAAACTGGCGACTTACTCAAAGATCACTTGCCAAACCTCATCATTGCAGATGGTGGTATAGGGCAAATGCATGCCATCAGGGAAGCTGTCGAAGATCAACTCGGACTCCATATACCCATTGCCGGACTTGTTAAAGACGACAAGCACCGCACATCTACACTCCTCTATGGTTTTCCACCAAAAGAGGTGGGGATGAAAGCTACCGACGAGGTATTCCGATTCCTCACACAGATACAGGATGAGGTCCACCGATTCGCTATTGCATACCACAAACAGAAGCGAAGTAAGTCGCAAACCAAAAGTGAGTTGGATGAGGTGCCTGGTATTGGAGAAAAGACTAAAACAGAACTTCTAAAGGCATTTAAGAGCATAAAACGACTCAGAGAGGCCAAATTGGAAGATATACAAAAAATTGTCGGAAATCACAGAGGATCAGTCATTTACGAGCATTTTCATGGCAAAATATCGCGCTGAGAATCGCATATTTCGCGTGGAACAGTACCACAGGTCAGAATAAACGAGCTAAATACAGGCAAAAATGACGTATATTTTAGAAAAAAACGAAAATAACGAAATTGTGCTAAAACACGAAAATCAAGAAAAACCTATTTTTGATGTTTTACGTGTTTTTCCGGAAAAGCGTGTTTACGCATTACGCGGAAAAATGGGTGCAGGTAAAACTACGTTCACTAAAGCACTTTGCGAAGCCATGGGTACTGACGATATTGTCAACAGTCCCACCTTTGCCATCGTGAATGTGTACAATGTTGGAGATAGCCAAGATGAGTTTTACCATTTCGATTGCTATAGACTGAAGTCGCTGGAAGAGGCGATGGATTTCGGTGCCGAGGAATATCTCTATTCGGGAAATTACTGCTTTATCGAATGGCCCGAGATGATAGAAGAACTGTTACCGGAGGATACTGTCAATATCTACATCGAACCGCAACTAGATGGTAGCCGAATCGTACGAGTTGAGTGATGAAACGACTAATGTTCATATTATCCATGTTGATAGGATTGGGTACGTGTTACGCCCAGTCCACTCTCACCAAACCTCACCGCGATGTGCTCACCGTGGAGTATGGAGGAGAATGGATAATGGACGGCTATCTCAGCCCGCTGGTATATGACGGACAAATGATAGGCATTCGCAACGAGTGGTGGAACGGTTGGAAAGAGAATTGGGATCGAGTAGGAAACCTGCAGGTAAGAGGTTCCAAAGTGCTGAGTGAACGAAAAAACAACTACATCTACACGCTCGATTTACAAGGTGGATGGGGTGCCATGAATCATTGGCAGTGGGACTTTTCGGGAAAGAAAATCACCGATTGGCAACAACTCAAACTGGCCATAGGACCCTATCTGGGAGCAGATATTATGCTGAAAGAACTGGCCGGAAACGTCAACAAACCCTACTCTGCTGATATAGCATTAGACGCCTGCGTCATGGCATCTGTACAATATGCTTTTCGGTGCAAAAAAACAGCTTATGCCGTAGGTTATTCCTTACAGATGAATATGATTGGCATTGAGTGGTTACCCGACTATTGGACATCATACTACGAGGTGACAGAGAAAGTGAGATTGAAAGAAAGTATCGCATTCAGCCACGTCTTCAATCGACAACATCTGCAACAACAGGTTTACATCGACTTCCAATTTCTACACTCCAGTTGGCGAGTTGGTCTCAAGCACGAATATCTGACATACGGATCACATACGATGCCATTCAGGCGACAAGTGCTAAGCGGATGCATAGGTGCTCTCTTCAACTATCAAACCACTCCTGCTGCCGTTATCACTCCTTTTTAATAACACATATCACTCCTTATTAATACATATTTAGACATATATTTGTCTTATTAACTATACAAAACACTTATTTTCAGTATTTTGAAACAACTGTTTTACATACTCATCACACTTCTTTGCCTCTCCTCATGCATACGTGAGGATACTCTATCTTTCCCAAATACACCTCAGGGAAACATCGAAGCATTGTGGACTATTATTGACGAAAAATACTGTTTTGTTGAGGAAAAAGGGTTGGATTGGGAAGGTGTCAAAGAGACATATTTGCGCAAAGCCGATACCCTGACAAACAAACATTATCGCGAACTGTTTGACCTGATGGCACAGATGCTCGACACGCTGCATGATGGACATGTGAACTTGTACAGCGCCTTTGACGTAAGCCGAAGTAGCAAATGGTACGAAGGCTATCCTGCCAACTATGACGACCGACTATTGGCCCGATATATTTCCGACTACAAAATGGCCGGTGGACTTTACTACAACACATTGACAGATCATCCTGACATTGGCTATATTCGATACACATCCTTTTCGAGCAGTTTCAGCTCTGGCAATATGTACTATGTACTCAGCTATATGAAAGACTGCAGAGGACTGATAATAGATGTGCGAAACAATGGTGGAGGCGACCTGACCAATGCCTGGAAATTGGCCAGCACGTTTATGGACTCAACCACACTGGTTGGCTATTGGCAACACAAAACAGGACCAGGACATCAGGATATGTCAGAACCCGTCGAGATGATGGTGCAAAAAAATGATATGCCTCATAAATGGCTACGCCCGGTGGTCGTTCTTACCAACAGACGCTGCTACTCGGCCACCAATTCGTTTGTTAATGCGATGCGATATGCAACGAATGCAGTCATTGTGGGGGGAAAAACAGGTGGAGGAGGTGGAATGCCGCTCAGCTACGAATTACCAAACGGATGGATGGTGCGCTTCTCCAGCATCAGGATGATGGACACAAACAAAATAAGCATTGAAGAAGGTATCGATCCGCATCAGGAGGTTACACTACTTTCCAAAGATAAAGATGACCTCATCGAGCGAGCCATACAGATTATTGTCCTTAAAAGTGTAAATTTATGATTATAGCGAAAAATATACATAAGAGTTTCGGGTCGCTGGAAGTGTTGAAAGGAGTTGATATTCAGGTGAATAAAGGCGAAATTGTCAGTATAATAGGCCCCAGTGGAGCAGGTAAGACTACCCTACTCCAGATCTTAGGAACACTCGACAAACCTGATTTGGATAAGGCACAAAAAAGCGAAATCCTTATCAATGGTGTAAATGTACTCGACCTGAAGGAAAAGGAACTGAGTGCATTTAGAAACAAGCACATCGGTTTTATCTTTCAGTTTCATCAGTTACTACCCGAGTTTTCGGCATTGGAAAACGTGATGATGCCTGCACTTATAGCAGGAGAAAGCGAGAAAGAAGCCAAAAAACGAGCTACCGACTACCTGACACAATTGGGACTGAGCCAACGATTGAACCATAAGCCAAACGAACTGTCAGGAGGTGAGAAACAGCGTGCAGCTGCGGCCAGAGCCATGATGATGCAACCCAGCGTAATACTCGCCGACGAACCCAGCGGCAGTTTGGATAGTCAAAACAAACAGGAACTGCATAAATTGCTGATGTCACTTCGTAATGACTACGGACAAACAATCATCATCGTAACACACGACAAAGATCTCGCCGACATCAGCGATCGTGTGATTACAATGAAAGATGGAGAAATAGTTAATAGTTGATATTATTCTATCAGCATGAGAAAAAATATATTCATTCTACTCATAGGCATAATCCTGCTGGCAGGATGTAGCGGACGACGCTATTTCGATGGAAAAGTGACACCGGCTGCGATTGAAATTGAACGATTCGACAGCGCACTTCTGTCCCTTCCCGCTGACAGCGCAACACTTAGAGAAACCATCGGGCAGTTATTCACCGATTATCCTGTATTTATGCCCGTTTTTGCCGAGGATATCATAGGTATTTATGCCGATGATACCAGCGCATTATGTTCGATGCTACCCCTGTTTCTTAGCGACACAATATACGGATTTGCACAAACCAATCAGCGTGAACAAGAGTTGTTTGCCGACATCAGCCCACTCCAAAACACACTGAACATGGCCTTTGGGCGGATTGCCCTACTCTACCCCGAGTGGTACATGCCAAAGGTTACTTTGTTTGTGAGCGGATTTAATGCCAGTTTGCTTTGGATTAACGACGATATAGCCGTCGGGGCAGATATGTATCTGGGTAGTGACTATGCTTACTATAACCATGTTGTCTATGATTATCAGAAGCAAACCATGCGTCCTGAATGCATTGCAGGAGATGTAATTAGTGCCTATCTTTTCAAGCAAATACCTTTCACCAGCGAGAACAATCGTCTGCTGGACAACATGCTATATCGAGGAAAAATTATGTTTCTCTTACAACAACTGCTACCCGATGAGAAACCATGGGAAGTGATGGGATACACACAGGAAAAATGGAAATGGTGCGAACGAAACGAAGCGGCGATATGGCGACTCATGATGGATAAACAGGACCTTTACAAGACCGACCATCTCGTCATAACATCCTACCTCAATGATGGTCCTTTTACCAGCGAAATATCACAGGACTCCCCTGCCCGATTGGGTACATGGATAGGATGGCGCATCGCAGAGCAATATATGCAGCGAAACGAAACTGTCAGCCTACAGGAACTCATGGCCGAAAGCGATGCACAAAAAATTCTGGAACAATCAGGTTACAGACCATAACATAACTTCTACATTGCAGATGAATAGAAACGATTTTCCCATATTAAACGAGACGGTGTACAACAAGCCGTTGATTTACCTCGATAACGCAGCTACTACGCAAAAACCACAGGCGGTTATCGATGCACTGACCTATGCATATAGCCACTGCAATGCAAACATACATCGCGGTGTACACAGACTAAGTCAGGTGGCAACCGAGCGACATGAAGCCGCTCGCAAACATGTCGCACAGTTTATAGGTGCAGCCTCAGCCAAAGAAATCATCTTCACCAAGGGTACAACCGCCTCCAGCAATACGCTCGCATGGAGTCTGGGTGAGTGGAAAAAGTCTGACGAAAATACTGCCATAGACAACCATTTCCTGCAACCGGGAGATGAAATCATCGTCTCTGCATTGGAGCATCACTCTAATATTGTACCTTGGCAAATGCTTTGTGAGAGGAAATATCTCCAACTGCGCGTGGCACCTCTCAAAGATGACCTGACATTAGATATACACGCGTTTGAGGCTCTTTTGACGCCTAAAACCAAACTCGTAAGTATGGCACATGTGAGCAATGTGCTGGGTATTCGTCAACCCATAGAACAAGTCATTGCTCTCGCTCACAAAGCAGGGGCATTGGTTTGCGTTGATGCTGCCCAATCTGCACCTCATATTCGACTGAACGTACTCGATTTGGATTGTGATTTTTTGGTCTTTTCTGCACACAAGATGTACGCCCCCACCGGTTTAGGTGTACTATATGGTAAGGAGAAATGGCTCGAGCAGTTGCCTCCTGCACAAGGTGGTGGAGAAATGATTGAACACGTACGATGGGAAAAAACCACTTATAATACCCTACCCTATAAGTTTGAAGCAGGCACCCCTAACTATATTGGCAGTTATGTCTTTGGTGAAGCATTAACATATATCGAAAAAATCGGTTTAGACGCCATCGAACAGCATGAGGCAGGATTGTGTCAACAAATAGAAAAAGTGCTCCGAGAGGGCAATTATAGCGGCTGTACAGTAAAAATTTATGCAGAAGGGCAACCAAAAGCCGGAGCCGTAAGCTTCAATGTATACAATCCACAAGGAAAATTGATTCATCCGTTCGATATAGGTACCCTGCTCGACCGACAAGGTGTGGCCGTACGAACAGGTCACCATTGTGCCGAACCGCTTATAGACCATCTGGGAGTGCAGGGTACTGTACGCGCCAGTGTCGCTATTTATAATGATGAAAGCGATATACAAGCCTTCAAAAAGGCACTGGAAAAAGCATGCGCAATGCTAGGATGATTTATATCTTGATGCAATGATGAAAATAGTAGATACTTATACGAAGAATAACAACGAAAAAATCAAAAATAATGGAAACAAAAAAGATTCAATTGCCTGAAAACGCGGCAAGGCCGCTGAAAGAAGGCGAAGTGTATGAACCCATCTTGAAAGCCAACGAACAGCACAAAGAAGTGACTGTTTATTCGGTTATCATGGGTTTGGTTATGGCAGTCATTTTCTCGGCAGCAGCTGCTTATTTGGGCCTGAAAGTAGGACAGGTTTTTGAAGCAGCCATTCCTATTGCCATCATAGCTGTCGGTCTGAGTACAGCACTCAAGCGTAAAGATTCACTGGGCGAGAATGTCATCATCCAAAGTATAGGTGCCTGTTCCGGCGTGATTGTGGCAGGTGCTATCTTCACCTTGCCCGCACTCTATATTCTGCAATCCAAATACCCTGAGATTACTGTCAATTTCATGCAGGTATTTTTCTCTTCATTGCTCGGTGGATGTTTGGGAATACTTTTCCTCATTCCATTCCGCAAGTATTTTGTAAAGGAAAAGCATGGTGAATTTCCTTTCCCAGAGGCTACTGCCACTACTCAGGTCCTTGTCAGTGGTGAACAGGGTGGTGGACAGGCCAAAGCACTCGTTTGGGCAGCAGCTATCGGTGGTATCTACGATTTCGTTGTCAGCACTTTTGGTGCATGGACTGAGTTTGTCAGCAGCCGTATGCTCGCAGCAGGTGAGGCATTGGCTATGAAGACCAAGCTGATTTTTTCCCTTAATACTTCCGCTGCCGTTTTGGGTCTGGGCTACATCATCGGACTGAAGTACGCTGCTGTTATCTGTGCCGGCTCATTCTTTGTCTGGTGGGTGATGCTACCTATGTTGGGAACGATCTCTGAGTTTGCAGCCACCGACCCACAACTGCTTTTTGTCGACTACGGCCGCAACATCGGTATCGGTGCCATCGCCATGGCCGGTTTGATCGGTATATGGAACAATCGTAGCGTGATGGCAAGTGCTTTCGGACTCATGAAGTCTGAGATGGGCGGTAAGGGCAACAACGCAAAAGCAATACTTCGTACTGATAAAGACTTGAGTATGAAGGTATTAGCTATCTCTATCGTAGCAGCACTGATAATCACATTGGTATTCTTCTGGGTAGGCGTATTAGGCAATTTGTTGCAAGCAATAGTAGCCTTCGTCGTAGTCGCAGTTATTGCCTTCCTCTTCACTACCGTAGCCGCAAACGCTATTGCTATCGTCGGTAGTAATCCGGTATCAGGTATGACGCTGATGACGCTGATCATTGCGTCTGTTGTGTTTGTTGCCGTAGGTATGAAAGGTACATCGGGCATGGTAGGTGCCATGGTCATCGGTGGTGTGGTTTGTACGGCACTGTCAATGGCAGGTGGTTTTATCACCGACCTCAAGATAGGCTACTGGATAGGTACCACTCCTCAAAAGCAGGAAGCATGGAAGTTCCTTGGAACGTTGGTTTCAGCCGCTACTGTGGGTGGCGTCATGATTGTCATGAATAAGACTTATGGCTTTGATGGGGACGCATTGGCAGCACCACAGGCACATGCCATGGCTGCCGTTATCGAGCCACTCATGTCTGGAGAAGGGGCACCATGGATGCTCTATTTTGCCGGAGCAGTATTGGCACTGATTCTCAATCAGTTGGGCGTTCCCGTATTGGCATTTGCACTCGGTATGTTCATACCTATGCACCTCAATTTGCCACTTATCATCGGTGGTGCCATCGCATATTTTGTTGCCAAAGGTAAAGACGAAGAGGTGGCTAAACAACGTGCTGAAAAAGGTACACTCATTGCATCCGGATTCATCGCCGGTGGCGCACTCATGGGTGTTGTCAGCGCCGTTATTAAGTTTGCAGGTGCAGACTGGTTCTTGTACGACTGGGCTGAAACAGGTTATGCTAAAGCATTGAGCCTCGTCATGTACGTTGCACTCTGTATCTATTTCTACTGCGCCAGCCGAAAAATCAAATAAGTTTTTTATTTTACGGATTGCTATCTCTACATGAACTGGAGAAATTTTTTCTGCATATTGGTGCACCTAATCAGTAAACTGCACTATAGTCTGCATATCGAGGGTCGAGAGTATTTGGTACAAGGTAAGACTTATCTTGCCTTGCCAAATCATCCCTCATATGTGGATCCGGTGCTTATGTTTGCCGAATTTAACGACGAAGTGCAGTTTCATCCTCTTTCCGACGAGAAGTTCTTCAAGAGACCATTCACTCGCTTTTTCATGAAAATAGTAGGGGCAATCTGCGTACCTGACCTGCAATTACACCGAGATAAGCAATCAGTTCAGCAAGCCCTTTCGCTGACTCAACTAACTGTGGATGCATTGGCTGCAGGGAAATCGATGGTCATTTTTCCCAGCGGACATGTCAGCAAGACAGGGAAGGAAAATATAGGAGCAAGACGATTGACATACGAGACTGTATGCATGTTACCTGACCATGTTGAGATTCTCATGGTTCGCACACGCGGATTGGAATCATCGTTTTTCAGTCACGCCAAAAAGAAAACACACGTACTCAGAAGGCATGTCTATATCCATATAGAACCCATGACTGAACAATTGAAACAATGGGCCAAAGAGGATAAAATTACGTTTAATAAACACCTGGAAGAGTGGTATAATCAAAATTAAAACACCCCTCAAGAAGAATCATATGAAACAGACAGAAATAATCACAATAGGTGACGAATTGCTGATAGGGCAGGTAGTGGATACGAACTCAGCCTGGATGGCTGAGCGACTGAATGAAGTGGGAGTTTCCATCAAGCAAATTACTTCGGTTCATGATGACAGAACACATATTCTTCAGGCTTTGCAAGAAGCCGAGAAGCGTGCTGATCTGGTGCTGATTACAGGTGGATTAGGACCAACAAAAGACGATATAACCAAGAAGGTATTGTGTGAGTATTTCAACACAGAACTTATTTATAATCAGTCAGTTCGTTCACACTTGGAACGATTGTATGCAGGTCGTCCTGATGTATTGAATCGACTGACCGATACCCAATGTCTGTTGCCTAAAGACTGTACCATCATCGAGAATAAGGTGGGAAGTGCACAAGGCATGCTGTTTGAGAAAAATGGCGTGACATTCATCTCGATGCCGGGTGTTCCTTACGAAATGCAATATATCATGGAAAAAGGTATATTGCCTATGTTAGAAAAGGAGAAGGGAGAAGAAATCGTTCATCGAACCCTTCAGGTATATGGCATCTCAGAATCAGGATTGGCAATCCTGATTGAACCATGGGAAGAGCAACTGCCATCAACAATGCATCTGGCTTATCTGCCAAAAGATGGAATCATTCGCTTGCGACTGAGCGGATATGGCGTAAATGCAGAGGCAGTAGAAAACGAATTGGCAAAAGTTAAACCACTATTGCGCGAACATATGACCGATCGCCTACCGGAATCAGTCAACCATGGTGTGCTGTTTGCAGAAGAAGACAAAACCATCGAAGTGTTGTTGGGCGAACTTCTCAAGAGTAGGGGAGAGACTATTGCTTCAGCGGAGAGTTGTACCGGCGGAAAGATTGCACATCTTCTCAATAAACATGCCGGCAGTTCATCGTTTTATTGGGGTAGTGTTGTGGCATATGATAATTCGGTTAAGCGAAACGTACTTGGAGTACAAGCTGCTGATTTAGAGCAGTTTGGCGCAGTAAGTGAACCTGTAGTAAGACAGATGGCAGAAGGCGTACGTCGCGTGATGAACACCACTTATGGCGTAGCTACAAGCGGAGTAGCCGGACCAGATGGTGGAACACCGGAAAAACCGGTAGGTACTGTTTGGACAGCCATAGCCACTCCTCACGGAACCTATGCTTATCGATTTCAATTGGGAAAACTACGCGACCAGATAACCGACCGTGCCACACAAGTATTGCTCATATGGCTCTTCAAAATGCTTAAAGAAGCATAAAATGTGAGTTTTTAACAATCCTATTCCTCACAAACGTTGACATACTTTAAGACGTCGGCATATCCCTTAAAAAAATGCTATTTTTTGAATGAATAGTATTTCTGTCCAAAGTATGAGATACAGACAGTAACGACAGTTACCAGCATCTTGGATGGAGTAGGGTAGAGTCCACAAAGGTCCACAAAGAACTTGAGACCAATATAATTAACCATCAGATTTACACAAACTATCACAATATACCTAAACAATTGACTTCGTCCACGGAGAGTAGATTGGGTGAAGGTCACATATTTATTAAGCCAAAAGCCCGTAAACAAAGTGATAGGAAAAACTATACACAAGGCTGCAATGTGCGATGAAAGGGTCAAAGCAGGCAGTAGTGTATCAAAACTGGAAGTAAGAATAAGAAGTAGCGCATTCAGATGTGAAAAACTGAATTGCAGCATCTCATGCTTCAGTACAAAATTATAGACCAGAAAATATAATACCCAGTCCAGCACCATATTTCCACCCCCACAAGCTGCATAACGAAACAGTTGACGCGAAAAAATACGACTGAAAGCAGGTATAATTGCGACACATTTTTCGTAGAAAAAATCTATAATTTGTGTAATAATCTTTGCAATTGACATTTTTTAGAGCAAAAAAACACGTAATCGAGCGTGTATATTTGGTATTTTAAAAAAAATTTACTACCTTTGCAGCCTAATGGATGACGGCTGCCAAGTGAGAAACGAAAATTTTCCTCACATAAAGCAGTACAAAAATTGTGCCTATTGCGTTCAAAAAAGTAATATTTGATTAAGCAAATATAAAAAAATGCAGCAAGTTAGAGCAAAAAAGAGACTGGGACAACACTTCCTAAAAGATCAGAACATCGCTATGCAGATAGCTGAGAGTCCTGTGTATGCAGCTGAACAATGTTCGGCTGCAGGTAGTATGCCCGGTAAGATGCCTATACTGGAAATAGGTCCGGGTATGGGTGTACTCACGCAATACTTGCTAAAAAATCCCCGACTGGACGTTACTGCTATCGAGATAGATGAAGAATCGGTAGCATATCTGAACGAGTACTATCCTGAACTCAAAGTTATCTATGGTGATTTTTTAAAATTAGACCTGAATGAACTGTATCCCGAAGGTCAATTTTGCGTCATAGGCAACTATCCATACAATATCAGCAGTCAGATATTCTTTAAGGTATTGGAGTACAAAGATCGTATTCCATGCTGTAGTGGTATGATTCAAAAAGAGGTGGCAGAGCGATTGGCAGCCAAACCCGGATCAAAAGCTTATGGTATCTTGTCGGTATTGCTACAGGCATATTATGATATAGAATATCTTTTTACGGTTCATGAATATGTGTTTGACCCACCTCCTAAGGTCAAATCGGCTGTTATTCGCTTTACCCGAAATGAGCGCACTCACCTCGATTGTGATGAAAAGCTCTTTAAGACGGTAGTGAAAACAGCCTTTAATCAGCGACGAAAACAGATGCGCAATTCGTTGCAAGCACTTGTCGGAAAAGGAAATCCTGTTCTCGAGGAAAAAGTCTTCACGATGCGCCCTGAACAATTGAGTGTAGAACAATTCGTTGAACTAACCAAGTTGATAGCCGAACACAGAGCAGAGAATGCTTAATATCTGCTACGAGACAGGCCTGAACACTTGGACAAAAAAGATTAGCCAATGTCAGAGCTGAAAATATTCTACAAGGAAAACGAGAAAATTCGTATCGCCCGCAAACTGGATATCCTAAAGGAGATTGACAAGAAAGATATCATCTGGATTGATCTGGTGGACGTAAAAGAAGAGGTAGAGAGCGAACTGGAGCAATTCCTGAAAATTTACATTCAGGAAGATGAGGAAATGGAAGAAATCGAGATGTCCAGTCGATATATTCAAACAGATGACTCGATAGTAGCAAACTCCAATTTCCTACAAGAAAATTTTGAGAGTGAACCTATCTCTTTTATTATAAAGAATGGCATTTTGGTGTCGGTTCGTGATGTTGACTTGATGTCATTTAACGATACGGTAAAGAAGTTATTCGTCAACACGCGTAATTTTCCTACAGGTTATCATGTGCTGGTGGCGCTATTTGAGACTCGTGTAGAATACGACGCCGACCTTATCGAGGATACAACCGATGCCATCACCAAACTATCAGATGAGATTACAAAAGCAAGTGATAAAGTAGATGAGGATGTCCTGATTCAAATCAAGGACCTTCAGGAAAAAGTCACTATCATTCGTCAAAACATCATGGATAAGCAACGAGTGATAAGTAATATAATGAAGTGCGACTTTTTCCCCTCTGAATTGCAGCCACGCCTGACTATGATCATCAAGGATATCAATTCCCTATTTGAATATACCAAGTTCGGATTCGATCGTCTTGACTACCTGCAGGATACTTTCCTCGGTTTGGTTAACATCGAGCAGAATAAGATTATCAAGATTTTTACGGTCGTTAACGTCATTTTCCTGCCACCTACGCTCATTGCCAGCATGTATGGTATGAACTTTGACTTTATGCCCGAACTTCACTTCCGATACGGATATCTGCTTTCTATCGGACTGATGATAGCCTCGATAGTCTTCATTATGGTTATATTTAAGTGGAAAAAATGGCTGTAATGATGTTAAAAAATCAAAATTAAAGGAATTGTGATTTTCTTTATACACTAACTTGTAAACAATAGTGATATTGATTGTTGAAAACTTTTAATAACTTTTATTTATGCACATCATTTACCTTTTCTGAAAAGTTAGCACAATGCGTAAATGATTAAAAATTAGCATACAATAGAGGTTATCAACATTTCAACGAAATAAATATAAATAAGTAAAAAAAAGAATAAATAAACTATATCTTTTAGTTATGACCGGAGAGGAGTATATAGTTGAGATAAATCGTTTGCGTAAAGAAAAGAATGCAGTCATCATGGCGCATTATTATCAAACGAAGGAGATTCAGGAGATTGCCGATTTCATAGGGGACTCATTGGCGTTGGCTCAGCAGGCAAAAAAGACCGATGCAGATATAATAGTCTTGTGTGGCGTGCATTTCATGGGTGAGACTGCTAAGATAATATGTCCCGATAAGAAAGTATTGATTCCGGACATGAATGCGGGTTGTTCGTTGGCTGACAGTTGTCGTGCAGAGGATTTGGCCGCCTACAAGGCAGATCATCCCGGTTACACCATCATCAGTTATGTCAACACTTCAGCTGATGTGAAAGCGCTAACTGACATATGTGTCACATCATCCAATGCAGAAAAGATAGTAAGGAGTCTGCCAGAAGGAGAAAAAATAATCTTCGGTCCGGACCGAAACCTTGGTTCATATATAAATAAGGTTACGGGTAGGGAAATGCTTCTTTGGAATGGTGCATGCCATGTGCATGAGAAATTCTCGGTAACAGCCTTGGCTCAACTGAAAAAAGAACATCCTCAGGCCAAGGTACTTGCGCATCCAGAATGTAAGTCATCACTTCTGGTACTGGCTGACGTGATAGGGAGTACACAGGCTTTGCTCAATTATGCCATAAAGGCAGAAGAGAAAGAATTTTTGGTAGCTACCGAGTCAGGCATACTTTTTGAAATGAAAAAAGCGTGTCCGGATAAAACTTTCATACCTGTGCCTCCGGAAATGACAGAAGGGGTAGGGTGCTCATGCAATGAGTGCAACTATATGCGCCTGAATACACTCGAGAAACTATATAAGTGTCTCAACGAGGAGAGTAATGAGATTCATGTATCTGAGGAAGTGGCTGAAAAGGCAATAGTGTGCATCGATCGCATGCTGGAAATGAGTAAATAAAGGGCAATTTATAGAAGACCGTATTATAAAAAATTATTAACAACTAAAATATTACGATTATGACTATTTCAGAAATGAATTTTGCAGGCAAGAAGGCCATTGTACGTGTGGACTTCAATGTGCCAGTTAAAGAAGGTGTTGTAACTGATGATACCCGTATTCAGGGTGCTCTTCCTACATTGAAGAAGATTCTTGCTGATGGTGGTGCAGTCATCATGATGAGCCACATGGGTAAGCCAAAAGGCAAAGTGGACATGAAGAAATCTTTGAAGCAAATCGTTCCTGCTGTATCAGCAGCTCTCGGTGTAGATGTAAAGTTTGCTGATGATTGCGCAAACGCAGATAAAGAGGCAGCAGCTTTGCAGATGGGTGAAGCTCTGTTGCTTGAGAACCTTCGTTTCTATGCAGAAGAAGAGGGTAAGCCAGTAGATATCGACAAAGAGGATCCTGCTTACGAAGAGGCTAAGAAGGCAATGAAGGCAAAGCAGAAAGATTTTGCCAAGAAATTGGCATCTTATGCAGATTGCTATGTAATGGATGCATTTGGTACCGCTCACCGTAAGCACGCATCTACTGCAGTTATCGCAGACTATTTCGATGCAGACAATAAGATGCTCGGTTTCCTCATGGAGAAAGAGGTAGCAGCTGTTGACGCTGTATTGGGTGACATCAAGCGTCCATTCACCGCTATCATGGGTGGTTCTAAGGTTTCATCTAAGATTGGTATCATCGAGAATCTGCTGGGTAAGGTTGATAACCTGATTTTGTGCGGTGGTATGACCTATACTTTCGCTAAGGCATTTGGTGGAGAAGTAGGTGAGTCAATCTGTGAGGATGACAAACTTCAGGTAGCATTGGACGTAGTTGCTAAAGCAAAAGAGAATGGTGTAAACCTGGTATTGGCTACCGATGCGGTTGCAGCTAAGGATGCAATCGATTGGGATACGATGAACTTCAAGGCAGGTGCTGAGGTTAAGGTGGTTCCTGCAAAGGAAATTCCTGCAGGTTTCGAAGGTCTGGATGCCGGTCCAGAGAGCCGTGAGGCATTTGCTGCTGCTATTAAGGACGCTAAGACTATCCTTTGGAATGGTCCTGCCGGTGTATTTGAGGTAGAGGAGTTTACCGCAGGTTCACGTGCAATCGGTGCAGCTGTGGCTGAGGCTACTGCCAATGGAGCTTTCTCTTTGATCGGTGGTGGTGACTCTGTAGCTTGTGTAAACAAGTTCGGTTTGGCTGATAAGGTATCTTATATTTCTACCGGTGGTGGTGCATTGCTCGAGGCTATCGAGGGTAAGGTATTGCCCGGTGTAGCTGCTATTAAAGGTTAATCAGTATGGAAATAGTAGGTAAAGTAATTCAAGTCCTGCCTTTGCAACAGGGTGTTTCTGCTCGTACCAACAATCCTTGGTCTATCAAGACTTTCATTCTGGAGACCCAGGAAAATTATCCACGCAAGGTAGCAATCGAGATTTTCGGTGACCAGCGTATAGCTGATAATCCATGTGATGTGGATCAGGTAGTTACAGTCAGTTTCGATCTGGAGAGCCGTGAGTTCAATGGTCGTTGGTACACGAGTGTACGTGCATGGAAAGTTCAGCAGGGTGTAGTTATATCTCAGCAGCCAGCTACTGCTCCTGTAGGTGCACCTCAACCGGTTATGCCGGGTGTACAGCCAGCTGCTCAAGTTGCTCCTGCTACTCCTACTTTTGATAGCGTTGCTGCCAACAGCATGGATGACAACTCCGGTCTTCCATTCTGAGAGTAATATATTGTTCCTGAGAAATATGAAAATATTTCGAAAGATATTTTTGGTAATCGTTCTGCTGGGCGGTGTATTTTATTGCATTGCTCAGTGGGACGATTGGTTATCAGCCAATCAATCGGGTGCGTGGTGTACGCTTCTCGTTGATAAAGGATATAGCGCTGACAGTCTGCAGATATTGGCATATGTGGATACGTTAGTAACTGACACTACGGGCAGCTATGAAATGATTCATATACAGGATAGTTCATATATAATTGACTATCCAAATGTACGTATAATCGTACTTAAGACTCACCAGTTAAACCTGTTATCCGACTTCACGATCAATCAGACTTTTTTGAAGCGCAGTTTGTTGACGGCCGGAGATCGGTGGAAAGTAGTGTGTATGCACAGGTCTGTTTATTCAGCGAGTATGATGCATTCACATGCAATGGTTTATGGTGCTTTTCGTTTGACACTAAATGATGCCGACTTAATCATAGCCGGTGATGATCATACATATGCTCGACGGGCGATGGTTAAGATGAATAACCAACTGAAAACACCTGTTTTTCTGGTTTCAAATGCATCGTCTGAGCACAATGTACCTAAACTTGATATTGACGACCAATGTGTGGGTTCAAACCATAGTTTCTATGAGAAGATATTGATAACTCCCGATTCACTTTTCGTGTATTCGCATTTTTGGAATGATTCACTTGCCATTCCGTTTACATCGTATCGTGTTCCGGATAAAGTTACGATAGATAGCGTAATAAGTGCTTTATCTTTGTCGTCCTCGCCTTATATGGTTGACAGTATATCGCGTGCGATGGCTTCTGCGTTCGATACAGTACGTTTTTCTACGCTCTACGACGCGTTTTCCATAGCCGGTGATACTCGTATTGTCTATGAAGAAGAAAACCTCCCAAATGAAATAATAGAGTTACCTGAACTTGCAGAAACTGACAGCACGAGTGAATTTTTGTCTCGTCTTAATGAACGATTGCATAACTCCCGTGCTCGACGTTATACTTATCGTCGTAAGGACCGCATAAAAGAATAATTTGAGACCAAAACCGGTACTTTCAATGGACCGGAGAGAATCAAAGATGGGCACTATGCCTGGTACATCATTACCGATTCCGGTAATCTGACCGTCACGCAAGTCGACAAAGAGATATAGCAAGGGGTCTGCAAGGAGTCTGCTTGCAGTCTGCAAGCAGTCTGCAAGCAGTCGACAAGCATTAGCGGCACGGTCGAGTCACGGCCGACCCACGGGAGACCCACGGGAGAGTCACGGGAGACAGGCGGCAGCCGCACGGGATGTAAGGGTTGTCAGACAGACGAGTGTCGGGAGAGTGTCGGGAGCGTCTCGAG
>JAKSNQ010000035.1 GCA_024399615.1 Paludibacteraceae bacterium
TTCGTTACAAGATGATGGTTTCAGCCTGAGCGCCGATACGGACGATATAGAGGCCATTGTCCGGCAAGCTGATGACTTGACTTGCAGATAATTGATTGATGTGGCCTACCATTTGACCTGTAACGGTGCAGATTGTAGCAGATTGGCCTTCTGCACCCATGATTCGAATACCCATAGGCAAGCGCTCTATGCGTACCTGATCGTCAAGCTGCTCCATGCCGGTCGGAGAATTGGGGTCATATATTTCCAGACGGTGTGGCTCTTCACCTGAAGGCAGGACAAAGTCCTTCCATGTGTTTGAACCCGTTACCATAAATGCCAACGTCAGGTCATAAAGACCGGTTGCCATGTTGGCAGTAGATACGCTGGATGGGTTATAATAGTAGTTGTAGTACATGGTTGGCAGGTCATTGACATTGCCAAACGTTTTGTAAACAGGCTCGGCCTGTGGATTACTGATGCTGGTGAACTTTACAGCCAGGCTGGCAGAGATGGACAGAGCTCCTATGTTCCAAAATCCTCCCTGCAAAGTGACATTGTCACCTACCGCTACGTAACTTTCATTGAATTGATGCACCATGTTGTATGATTCAACATCTATCCACTGCATGTCGTATAGACTCAGGTCTATCTCGTCGTTTCCATCTGATTCGGTAATGGTCAGTTGATAAGGCTCCTCGCTGGAGATGAAATCTGTCCATTGGCTGCTTCCTCCGCGTTGGAACGCTATTGTCAGCAGGTAGGTTCCGGCCGGAATATCTGTTGCGGTGATGGCAAAGCCACTGGTTGAGTAGGTGTAGTAGTTTGGGTTCAGATAATTGACGCTGGTGAAGTCGCGATAATAAACATCTTCGCTGGTGGTACTGGTGAACTTGACTGCGATGGAAGCAGACAAGCTGACTGCAGATATGTTTTGAAAACCACCATAGATGACGAATGTACCGCCTTCTGCAATCGTCGAGGTGTTGAACCCGTGTGCGCCATAGTTGGTATCTATCCAACGCATCGAGTACACATAGTCGCCACCCTCATCCGGTTTGATATTGATGATGGCATCCTGACGACCCGTGTATGCGGCATTGTTTCCTGCTCCGCCAACACCGCTACCTTCCGGCCTCAACGCATTTGCACCGGTCAATGCGAAATAGCTATCACAATAGCCGCCCCAGCCCCAATTGATGTGATATAACGTTCCATCATAGCCATCCACTACGAAACTGTGTCCGCCACTATTGCTTTGTCCGCCATATAGCACGGGTCGATTGTTCTGCAACTCGTTCAGAATCAGTTGCTCCCATTGTGCATCGTTATAGCCTGAGCGACTGACATAATGCGTGCTTCGGTCGTAGCCAAAGTAGTCGATGAGTGCCGCTGCGACATCCGAATTGCTGGCAGAGGTACCGTCGTTGGCCAAGGTGTTGTAGTTGGCATCCAATGCCACTCCACAATGGTACATCAGAGTGGCTACCGATTGCACGGCTGCGCTACTTTTCTGCTCGGAACCGGTATATGTGTTCTGCATATGTGTCCAGTCGTAGGTAGTAGCGCCAAAATTGGCCGAGAATACCACTCCATTCACCGTGCGGCCGATGCGATGGGTACCCGTTCCTGTTGTTGGATAGTTGTGGTATTTCATCACTTGGGCCATGGCAGTAGCCACACAACCTGTAGCTAAACGATTGCGAGATTGGTTGCTCTCTTCCGGATCGTTTGGAAAGATCCAAGGCAGGTTGGCGTTGTAGGGATACCCCTGATTCCACTCGGTGCTCATCAGGGGCGCCACGACTGTTTGTGTCTGAGCGGCAGCACGTTGAGGAACTTGCTCTGCTTCTGCAGAGAGTGGCTTGTAGGCTATATGTGCAGTCTCGCGCATGCGAATGCTTCGACTTATCTGCTCATCATATTGCGACAACCACCATTGCATGCTGGGTGGTAACGAGTCGTACACAAAGGCTTTCTGATTGCAGTAGCCCAAAATCTCCGTACTGCTTTGGTCGCCACCCACGATGATGAACCCCTTGTCGGCATCTTGCTCGTTAAATACATAGTAGAGTGTCTTTCCTTCACGCACCTGAGTGTAGGCCAACTCCAGCGAGACGTTCTCTCGAGCGGGAGCTTGGTTCAGACCATTGGTTGAGGCGCGATGCAAGAAACGCTGTGCGGTTGCCATCGCTTCAGTTTCGCTGATTTGCTGTGCGTTTACACTCAGACAAGCGATAATAGTGCTAATTACTAACCAAATCTTTTTCATATGGTATATATAGTAGAATGAAACAAAAAAGGAGAGAATCGTTACGACTCCTCTCCTCTGGTCGGGTAGACAGGATTTGAACCTGCGACCACACGCCCCCCAGACGCGTACTCTACCGAGCTGAGCTACTACCCGTTTTTTCAAAAGCAGGTGCAAAGGTACTGCTTTTTTGTGACATAACCAAATTTTCTGTCTAAAAAGACGCAAAAACGTGCAAAATAGTCACTTTTCGGACGCAAAAAGACTATCTAATAGTGGACGAAGCCTCCTTACGTCCGAAAAGTTGATATGTTTGCTTAGGGTTGTCTGAGTAGTTGCTTTTTACTTGGTTTTAGCCAAAATGAAGTCGATAACGTCTTGTACCGTCTTAGGTGCCTGAATGAAATCAAACGAGATATTGAAGTCGTTTTCAATGGCCAACGAGAGCATCAGCATTGATAGTGAATCCAGTGCCAAATCCTCAGACAAACGACTTTGTGCGTTGATAACGTTTGGGTCCATCTTAGGACGAATGATCTGAAGATTGGCCTTCAGGCGGTCGATTATTTCTTCTTGTGTCATTTTTTTGAGATTAAATGATGTGCCTTAATTTTTATTGCGTGCTATCTTGAGTGCACCCGTGCGAATGAAATCCTCGGTACGAATGACGAGGTTACGAATATGCCATTGGGTAGGGTTCTGTGCATTAATCTCATCGATGGTCTGTTGCATGAGCGCATGAATTTCCTCCGGAGTTTTGCCTTCAAGTGCCTGCATATTGGGCAGAATCTGGATGCCGAGTACATTGGTGCCGTTCATCTCGACCTCCTTCACGAGGCAGTCTTTGATGTATGGACGCGCATAGAATGGCTCTTCCAATGATTCAGGTGATACGTTCTCGCCGTTGGCCAATACGATGATATTCTTGATACGACCTACGATGTAAAGGTAGCCATTCTTGTCCAAACGAACCAAATCACCGGTGTGGAACCAACCATCTTCGGTGAAAGCTTCTGCCGTTTGTACTGGATCTCCCCAGTATCCTTGGAAGATGTTATCGCCCTTGAGCAGGAGCTCTCCATCGACAATCTTGTAGTCCGCTTCGTCATAGAACTTACCCACAGAGGTTGGGTTATCGATTGATTCGGCGTTACCAGAGGTAAGGTTGGTAGACTCGGTTAGACCATAACCCTGGAAGCAGGTAACTCCCAACTCTTTCATCATCGTGATGAGCTTGGCAGGAACGCATGCAGCGCCACAAGCGATGGTCTTGAACTCTCCACCGAAGAACTGAGGTCCATACATTTTGGCCAAACCAGCGAGGATCTCAATAATGCCAGGTACCAGAACCAAGTGGGTAGGGCGGATTTTTGGAAGTGAGCCGATACCTGCCTTCATATCTTCACAAGTGAAGAGAGTTCCTCCAGTATAGAAAACAGACATGCTTCCGGCGATAAAACCAAAGATATGAGAGAAAGGCAAGAATGCGATAACGCGATGTTGCTTGTTGAAGACACTATCCGGGCGGAAGATACCATTGTAGATACCGCGCTGGAGGTTGCGTTGGCTCAACATTGCGCCCTTGGGAACACCGGTAGAACCTCCTGTAAAGAAGATGGCAGCCAATGCATCAGGATCCAAATCAACTGCTGGAGCGGCGGAATCAGCTATGCTGGAAGATGGATAGGTAGGGCAATCCACTTTTGCCTCTTCGCATACGGGTACGAACTCATCGCGAACGAACATGGCCTTGATGGCAAATTTCTTCACCGTACCCCACAATGCCTGACCTGCCAACTGTGCGGGCAGGTTCATGAGCACGTAACCGGAGGTAAGGATGGCGAGTTGCAACTCCAAACTATCTTGTGAGTTGCGATCAAAGATGGCGATATGTGAGCCTTTCTCCAGACCGAGTGAAAGGATAAATTGGCGACGTTTTGCAATATTCTCAACGAATTGTGAATAGGTGGCTTCTACACCACGATGGTTGATGGCAACCTTGTCGCCGTACTGAGCGATTCGCTCAAGGAAAGGATTGAAGGTGGTGTAGAGTTGGCACAAAGGACGCTCCTCCTCTGGCAACATGTTCAAAAAGTAATCTGTTCTCATGTATAATCTTTTTTGTTATTAATTGGTCATATCTGATGCGAAAAATGTTCTGTTGACATGCTTCTGATTGGCGCAAAATACCCCTACTGCTACCTGTGGGAGGATGAGAGAATCTCAAAGTTCGCGCTTGTAGCAGCGGCGACGCATGTAGTGCTCGGTGTTGAAACTTTCAAACAGGTTGAGCACCTTGCTATTGGTCTCGAGTCGAGGGTTAACGATGGCCTTCTTTACACCCAAACGCACGTAGTTGCTGTAAAGATATTCAAACATAGGCGCCGTTACACCTTTGGCTTGATATTCTGGTACGATACCGATCATGAGCATTTCGATGGTGTCAAAATGTCTGAGTGCGCGTAATAAATGGAATGCGCCACGGAGGAAACTGCCGTTGGCCTTCTTGTAGGCCTTGCTCATGTTGGGGAATGTAAAGGCAAAGCCTACGACGCGGTCGGTTTTGTCATCCACTACGAAAGCGATGAGGTCGCGATTGGCGACACGCAGGTACTCGTTGACATAGACGTCGATCTGTTCGTCGGTCATAGGTGAATACTCGTACAGGTTCTGGAAGGCCGCATTGACGCAATGAAATAGGTCGCGTCCATAGCGTTTGGCTATCTCGTTACGGCTGAGCCCTTTCACTACGTGTACGCCCGCGCGCTTGGAGATAATAGGAGCAAACTTGGTCAGCACTTCCGGTACTTTGTCGTCCATGTACATGATGTCCTGAATCCAGTCCGCCTCCTTGTTGTAGCCCAATCGCTCGAGGAAGTCGGGATAGTATGGCCAGTTCCAGATGGTGGTGAAGGTGCCTTCCTTGTCAAATCCATCCACCATCAAGCCTTCTTTGTCCATGTCGGTAAAACCAAGTGGGCCTACGCATTGGGTCATGCCTTTGCTGCGCCCCCAGTCCTCTACCGCCTTGACGAGCGCTTGGCATACTTCAAAATCTTCAATGAAGTCAATCCAACCGAAGCGCACATTCTTGTGGTTCCAAATCTCGTTGGCCTTGTGGTTGATAATGCCCGCTACGCGACCTACAATCTCGTTCTTTTCGTTATATGCCAGATAATAGACTGATTCGCAGAACGCAAAAGCCTTGTTGCGAGCAGGTATCAGGGTGTTATATTCATCATCATCCATACTTGGAATGAAGAGAGGTTCGTCTTTGTACAGTTTCTTCTGAAAATCAACGAAAGGCTTCAGACCTCGCTTCGTTCTGTCGGTGATTTCTACTATTTTAATTTTCGTCATTTCTTATCGTGAATGTGTGTAGATGCATGCAAATCATGCGTTGTTCTGTAAATGTAGGTGCATGGCAGCAGCAGCTTTTCGTCCGTCTGACATGGCGAGAATGACGGTAGCGCCACCTCGTACGATGTCTCCGCCTGCGTACAAAACAGGTATGGCCGACTGCATGTTCTCGTTGACTACGATAGTACCTTTTCTGCTGATTTCCAACCCGTCTGTTGTGCTTGGAATCAGAGGATTGGGCGAAACGCCTACAGCCACAATCACCAGATCAACCGGCAGGTTAACCGTCTTTCCTTCTACCGGTACCGGACTGCGACGACCCGATTCGTCCGGTTCGCCCAGTTCCATCACTTGTAGAACGGCCTCTGCCACTTTGCCCGTAGCCATTTTGCGCCCATCGGGCAATTCGATAGCGGGCTGAGCGATGTATTCGATTGGGTTATGCAGCGTCATGAACTCCACACCTTCTTCTTTAGCATGGCGCACCTCTTCTACTCGGGCGGGCATCTCTTCTTCCGAGCGTCGATACACGATGATGGCATGCTCTGCTCCCAGTCGCTTGGCGGTACGGACTGCATCCATTGCGGTGTTGCCACCACCTACTACCATCACGTTCCTGCCTCGCAATACCGGCGTGTCCATGTCCTCGCGCGAAGCACCCATCAAGTTGACGCGCGTAAGGTATTCGTTGCTGGAGAGAACACCATTCAGGTTTTCTCCCGGAATGCCCATAAAGCGTGGCAAACCCGCACCCGAACCTACGAAAATGCCGTCATACTGCTCTCTGAGTTCGTCGATGGTGATGGTCTTTCCGATGATAGTATCTGGTTGAAAATGAACGCCCATTTGGCGAAGTGTGTCAATCTCGGCATCCACGATGCGGTTGGGCAGACGATACTCTGGAATACCATATTTGAGCACACCACCTATCTCGTGCAATGCCTCATAGATGGTCACGTCATAGCCATACTTGGCCATGTCCCCTGCGAAAGTCAGGCCGGCAGGACCGGAACCAACTACCGCAATACGTTTGCCATTGGCCGGTGCACATTTCGGCAGCGCTGCTTGGCCCGATTCGCGCTCGTAGTCAGCAGCAAAACGCTCCAGATAACCGATAGCTACCGGTTCGTTTTGTATGGTTTCGCCGGTAGTTGCATCCACATGTTTCATCTTGTGGTGGATACAACGCGACTCGCATTGTTTCTCTTGTGGACAGACGCGTCCGCATACGGCCGGGAGGGTAGAGGATTGCTTGATGATGGCCGCAGCAGAAAGGATATCTCCCTCTTTGATCTTACCGATGAAAGCCGGTATATCGATGCCTACAGGGCAGCCCTCAACGCAGCCCGGATTCTTGCAGCCGATGCAACGTTGTGCTTCCAGTTGCGCTTGCGCCAAAGTAAGACCTTGGTTCACCTCGTCATAGAGCGAAGTAGCACGCAGCTGTGGGTCCAGTGAAGGCATGCTTACGCGCGGTAGTGCTGCACGCTCTTTTGCGGTCAGGCTGGTGGGCAAAATCGGCTCATCTTTCTCGCAAGTCATCGGTGTATGTGGTTCCTCGACCGGCTCGGATTTCTCCAGATAGCGCTCCAAGGCCGCTTTTTCCTCATCACGATAACCGCCCATACGAGTCAACATCTCGTTCCAGTCCACCTGATGTGCGTCAAACTCGGGGCCGTCGATGCAGACAAACCTGGTCTTACCGCCTACGGTCACACGACAGGCACCACACATACCGGTGCCATCCACCATAATCGTATTCAACGAAGCATCGGTTGGTACGTTATATTTTTGAGTCAATAGTGACACAAACTTCATCATGATAGCGGGTCCGATAGTGACGCATTTGTGCACCGGCTCGCGGTTGATAACCGACTCTATGCCCTGTGTCACCAGACCCTGTGTGCCATAACTCCCGTCATCGGTCATGCAGATTACTTCGTCGCTGACTTTGGCCAGTTCGTTTTCGAGCAGGATCAGTTCTCGTGTACGAGCTGCCAAGACGGTGATGATGCGGTTTCCTGCGGCTTTCAGCGCTTGAGCGATGGGTAGCATAGGTGCAGCACCTACACCGCCGCATGCACATACGACTGTGCCGAACAGTCGAATATCCGTTGCTTTGCCCAAAGGACCTACGAGGTCTGCTATGCTGTCACCCTCTTCGAGTGAGCAGAGTTTGGTTGAGCTGACACCTATCTTCTGTACCACGAGAGTGATAGTGCCGCGTTGTGGGTCGGCATTGGCAATGGTGAGCGGTATGCGCTCGCCTTTCTCGTCCACACGCACGATCACAAAGTGACCTGCTTTGCGGGCTTTGGCAATCTGTGGCGCTTCCAATTGGATCTCCACTACATTGGCCGAACAGTATTTTTTTGAGATAATTTTGAACATGTTGTTTCCGTTAGAAAAAGGCTGAGACGTTCATTTGACAATCCAGCCTACCGTTGTGTGCGGTAGGGTTTTGTCCTGCCTAGGAGTATTTGACAGTCTCTCCTTGGATAGAGGATAGGATATTATTGGCCAATCGGCTGGCTCCAAATCGGAATGAGTGGTTGTTGAGCCATTCTTGGCCGAGTACCTCCTTGACGATGGTGTAGTGTGCAACGGCCTCTTCGGTTGTGCTCACGCCACCAGCAGGCTTGAAACAGATTTTCTCTCCGGTTTTCTCATACCACATCTTGATCATGCGACACATGACATAACTGGCTTCGGGCGTGGCTGCCACGGCAATCTTACCCGTGCTGGTCTTGATGAAGTCGGCTCCGGCGGCCATGGCCAATACCGATGCTTTAGCGATATTGTCAGCCGTTTGGAGTGCGCCCGTTTCCAGAATGACCTTGAAATGTGCGTCACGTGCTGCGGCTTTCTGTTCTGCAATCTCGTCGAAACATTCCTCGTATTTACCTTCGAGGAATTTCCCCTGCGAGAGTACGATGTCCACTTCCGTTGCACCTTCTGCCACGGCCAAGCCTACTTCTGCCACCTTCACTTCGATGAATGTCTGCGAAGCAGGAAAACCGCCTGCAACAGAGGTAATTCCTACGCCCTCTGCCTTAAGATGCTCTTTCACAATAGGAACAAGGGCTGGATAAACGCAAATGCTGGCCACATTGGGCAGGCCTGGAAAAGCCGCCTGAAATCCATTCACTTTCTCAGCCATGGTGCGCACTTTAGCTTCGGTGTCATCGCCATTCAGGGTAGTGAGATCTATTTGGCTGAGGCATTGCTTCCATACCTCTACGTTGTTGTTTTCCTGACTGTGCTCGCGGAGGAGGCGAGCAACTTCTTCTTTGACCTGTTCATCGCTCATGCCCAAAGGGTAGGTGGCGAAGAGTTCTTCAAACTTATCCATATCTATAATTTTTCGTGCGCGCGTGTACGGAAATACATGCGCGCAAAGGGTTAAACACTCAAATTATTTGTTGGGGAATAGAGGTGTCGTCCTCGTTGGGGCGAAGACATGCAATAATGGTTTCGTTGCCTTTGACATAATCGCCATAGTCAACGAATACTTCGGTTCCAATTGGGAGATAAAGGTCCACTCGGGAACCGAATTTGATAAAGCCCATGTGTTCGTTACGATGGCTGAATAACCCGGGTTTGGCATATGTTACCACTCGTCTTGCCATTGCGCCTGCCACTTGTCGCACCATGATTTGATCTTGTGAAGGAGCCTCGATAACAACGAGTGAACGCTCGTTTTCCGTACTGGACTTAGGAAGCCATGCACCTAAATGTCTGCCGTTTTGGTGTTCTGAACGTAGAATTTTTCCTGCGATGGGATACCAATTGGCATGCACGTTGAATGGGCTCATAAAAATGCTGACTTGCAGTCGCTCATCGTGGAAATGGTCGTTTTCATGTACCGGTTCTATCACTACCACTCTTCCGTCGCAAGGGGATACGATATGGTTGACATCTTCGACTTCCAGTACTCGTACCGGACTACGGAAAAAATAGGTGACGAAAACGAGCAAAATAGCGCTGAGAAGTAGCGTTATGACAAATATGGCACGAGGCTCCCAAATATAAACGGGAACATTGATAACGATAATGAGAATAGTGACGAACATGATGATATGTCGTCCTTCTTTGTGTATTTTCAGAGGTAGATATTTCATTATTTATACAATATTATCCCATTGCTGAAAAGGCATTTGCGCGAGCATTGTGGCCGCCTGATCGATGCCCTCTTGCAGTTTGGGTTCTGCTTTTTTCAAGAAGAGCTTATACATCATCGGCATATCTGACTTGAGCGTCAGTTTGAGTCGTGTATCCCCGGGTTTCACTTCTTTCATCTGCACCCAAAGGTTTGGCTCGACACCGGGCAGGTTGGCAACTGCATATTTGACGTAGTTGTTCTCTTCTTTGCCTGCTATGCGGATAGTGATGGTGAAATTTTGACCCATATATTCCACGGTGAAGGCAATCTGTTCCTCTTCTATTTGTATATCTTTGACCTTGTCAGCAGGGATAAGGTGTTGTACACGCTTGAGGTTGTTCAGATTACTGAGTACGTGGTAAATCTGATTGGCTGAAGCCGTTGATGATGTTATCTTACTTTCGTATTTTACTTCGGACATTGTGTTTTTTTTGTTTAATGTTTGATGCGTTATGGCCTCACGACAATCTTATGGGAGATCTTCGCAATTGGTATGCGGATTAGACCGTGTGGATGTCACCTGTTGGCCGTGGGTCAATCGTGGGTCAATCGTGGGTTGGATAGAGTCTGGGAATTATTTTCTCCAACTCTCGGGACTGGCCATCCATGTGTGAGCCGTTTCTGCTTGAACAGGAGTGATAATCTGGTGATCGAGGGCATAACTTACAGACTGCTCCAAAGTCAGGAGTGCATGACATTTCAGTTGTGCTTTTGTCAAACTGGCCTGACCTTGTTTCAAACCGAAATCCAGAACGGCAACCATTCCCAATACTTGACAGCCATCCTGCTTTAAAGCCTCCTGGACCAAAGCGCAATTCTTTCCTTCTGACAACTGATCCTCGATGATAACCACTTTCTGGCGTGGCTTCAGATCTCCCTCGATGCGATTTTCCAAACCGTGATCCTTGGGATGAGGATAGACGTAGGCAAAAGGCAGATTCAGTTGCTGGGCAACCATCACGCCCAAGGCGATGGAGTTGGTTGCTACGGCAGCGATGCATTCAGCCTCTGGATAATGGTTACGCACAGCTTGTACCAATTCTTGGCTGATGAACTCGCGCACGATAGGGTATGACAGCATCTTTCGACTGTCGAAATATATCGGTGACTTCCATCCGTTGCCCCATACAAAGGGGTGAGATGGCTGCATCTTGAAGCTCTTGATGCTGATCAACTTTTCGGCTACTATTTCGTGTGACTGTTCCATAACTCAAAATTATGCTTGCAGCAAATAATGACAATTTAGTTTTGTGTGTAGTAGGGACCAAAAAACGCCGATTTTCAAATTGGCAAATTCTTTAGCGGTTGCAAAATTACTACATTTTTCCAAATTGACCAAATTATTTCATATGTTATAAAACATATTTCTTTTGCTGGTAGTACTCAATTTGACGATTTGCACGAAGGATAGCGTCTTCCAATAGTTTGATATCATTCATCAAAATACCCAGTTGGTAGGTGTCTTGCAGCGCCGTTTTTTCGTTGTCAGAAAGATAGTAAACGTAGTTGGTCGGCTGCTCTTTCTTGTTGATACCCAGCAGATTGATTCTGATACGGTCGGATTGGTGAGAAGATATGAAATTTAACATCTGCAATGCCTGTTCGCCTTCGAAGGTAAGAATAGAATGATAACCCTCTATCTCAAAGCAATGTGCATTCTTGCTTTCAAACGATTGTTGATCATCGTTTGCCGACATTTCCACGGCCTGTGGATCAAGTGATGCATTGCCAAAATAGTAACTTTTGACGGTGGTGAGTCGGTTGTCGGACACGTAGGCCTGCAGGAAGCAACGCGAGGTGTTGCTGCCGGTGGAGAGAAGGCGATGTACGTATTGACCATGATCCTGATATTGCTCCGATTTTTCGTATCTGAACTTTTTGAGCAGAGGGTCGGTTTGCGGTAGCATAAGTTGTAGCAGCGAGTCTGAGTAAACCAATGTGCGTTGTGCCTCGATGTAGCCAATCGAATCTTCCAATGCTTGTGCAGCCTTGCGCTGAGAGATGCATTTCTTGTAGGTGGAGTGTACCGAATCAAGGAGAATTTTGGCCTGATTGTATCGACCCTGTTGGGCCAGTTCGTAACTCTGCTGAATCAATAATTCTGCTTGCTCGGCATCGGTAGGACGATGCGAACAAGAAATCATCCATGTGGAGGCCGCCATCAAGAGGGCGACTATGCAAAAACGTGTGTTCATGTTGTGTTCTCGTTCGTTGAGGGGTTGATTGACAAATCGCAATTTTTGCCAATATGGACTGCAAAGGTAGTAAAAAAAAGTGAGATGCAGGTAGTTTTCGCTTGAAAAATGCAAAAAATAACGACTCTTTATCAAAAAAACGCGCGTGGACTTGCTCATTTGAAAAAAAAATAGTAATTTTGCAGTCGTAAAAGTGTCGCCATGTCAAATTGTGCCCTTTTGATTGGGGGATAATGTCGCCCTTGACGCAAAACTGCAAAATATGAAAAATACTAAATTTTCAAACAATATTATTATGAAGAAAGGTTTATTCTTTTTGTCAATCATCGCTATTGCGTTGATGACTTCATGTAAATCGTTGACTGCTCCTGAGCAGATCACGGTTAACCCTAATCCACTCAAAGTGGTAGGTAATACCGTCTCAGCAGAGATTACTGGTACGTTCCCAGAGAAGACTTTCATCACCGGTGGTGTGCTGAAGGTAACTCCAGTTCTCAAGTATGCTGACAAGGAATATGTAGGCGAAACAGTAACCTACGTAGGTGAGAAAGCGAAAGAGAATGGTACAGTAGTCAGCTATAAGAATGGCGGTACTTACAAGCAGAATTTCTCTTGCCAATACGAGCCAGCTATGGACGTATGCGAGTTGTACCTTCGTTTTGAGGGCACCAAGGGCTCTAAGACTTATGAGATCCCTGACGTAAAAGTGGCTGATGGCCTGAATGCAACCGCTAAGAAGGCAAATGCTGATGACGTAGCAGGTGCGGTTACTCCTGACAAGTTCCAGCGTATTATCAAAGAGCTCACCGAGGCTGACATTAAGTTCTTGATTCAGCAATCTAACCTCCGTAACTCAGAGACCAAGACTGCTGAGATGGATGCCCTTAAGGACGCTATCAAGGATGCAGATGCTGCTGAGAACAAGGAAATCGCAAGCCTTGATGTTAACGGTTATGCATCTCCAGATGGTGAGCAGGGCCTGAACGAGAAACTGGCTACCCAACGTCAGAAAGTGGCTCAGGACTTCTTGAAGAAAACTCTTAAGAAAGCTAAGGTAAACGCAGACATCAACAGCGAGATTACTGCTGAGGACTGGGAGGGTTTCAAGGAACTCGTTGAGAATAGCAACATCCAAGACAAGGACCTCATCTTGCGTGTTCTCTCTATGTACTCTGATCCTGAGGAGCGTGAGGCACAGATCAAGAATCTCTCATCTGTTTACAAGAACTTGGCAGACGACATCCTCCCAGAGCTTCGTCGCAGCCGCTTGATTCTTACTACCTACCTCATTGGTAAGTCTGACGAGGAAATCGCAAAATTGGCGAAAGAAGATCCTAAAGCATTGGATGTTGAGGAGTTGCTTTACTCTGCTACTCTGACCAACGACAAGGCTGAGAAGATGGCTCTTTATAACAAAGCACAGGAACTCTTCCCTAACGACTATCGTGCATACAACAACGCAGGTCTTCTCTATATGGCAGACAAGAACCTCGAGTCTGCTCAGCGCAGCTTCGCTAAGGCTCTCGCTATCGCTCCTTCTAACCCAGACGTTAACTACAACGCAGCACTTGCATCAATGGCAACCAACGATGTTGAGAAGGCAGGTGAGTATCTGGGTAAGGCTGTTGGTACCGCTGCAAACCTTGAGGCTGCTATGGGTACCTACTACACCATGAAGGGTGACTATGCAAATGCTACCAAGGCATTCAATGGTGTAGCAAGCAACAACGCTGCTGTTCAGCAGATTCTTAACGAGGATTATGCTGCAGCTCGCAAGACCCTTGCTGCTGTAGCTCAACCTAACGCTACTACCGCTTATCTGCAGGCTGTTGTTGCTGCTCGTACCAACGACCGCGATGGCGTTTATGCTGGCTTGAAGTCTGCTATCCAGCAGGATCCTAAGTATGCTGCTGCAGCTGCTAAGGATATCGAGTTTGCTAAGTATGTGGCTGACGAGGCTTTCAAGGCTATCGTTAAGTAAGATTGACATACGCATGATTGGAGACGGCTGCTTTTTGGGCGCTTCCCAGGTGGCCGTCCCAATCTTTTTATACAGGCTGTGCCCTGGTTTGGGGATATTTGGTTTTGACAGCAGGTAGAATAGGTATGTAAGCATGCAGAGCGCTGTACGGGCAGCTCTTTAATCTCGATCGTACGACTTCTAATTGGCGAAACTTCTTACGCTCTCGCTGCTTAATCGAAGTACAGTAGATAAGCTTTATTTCGGCACAAGGTGCTGAAACGAGACATCACTCCGTTGCCGTTGCCTCGAGGCGTTCGGGTTTAGTGGTGCAAGAATATCGGGGATAGTCAAGGGTGGCTGTGCGCCCGAGATGAATATTTAGCAGATAAGGCAGTGGTTGGTGGCTTGGGTCTTGCCGCTGCACGAAAATCAAGGCCAAGATAAGCATGTAGAAAGCATATTTGTTCCTTGTTTGGACGCGGGTTCGACTCCCGCTATCTCCACTATGAAAAAGATTTTTTTGCTGATACTATTCATCGTATGCGCTACCATTATGGTGGCGCAAAACGTGTATAAAGGCATTCCTGAAGGACTGAATTTTGAGATACGAAACGATACGTTGTTTGTGACATCAGATGTCGATATGGTCATGCCGCACCATTGTGTTTTCCAGTTGGCAGATCGTCCTAATATTTATCGCCGCATCTACAACGACGAGACCGATGACCTGATGGAGGATCATCCGGCCAACGACTTGTATTCGTCTGTTTGGACGCGTGATCATGTCAATCCATATAAGGTTAAAGTGGATTCTATGCAAGACTCTGTTCGTATTGATTTGCGTGGTTTTTCGTTACCTCACCCCGGCCATATCACGTCAAAGTTTGGTCCTCGTCGCTATCGTTATCATTATGGTACCGACCTCAAGGTACAAGTCGGTGACTCTATTCGTTCGGTGTTTGATGGCAAGGTGCGTATTGTAGGTTGGGACGCACGTGGATACGGACACTATATAGTCATCCGTCATGACAATGGTTTGGAGACAGTGTATGGTCACCTCAGCTCTCCGCTGGTGGATGAAAATATGCGTGTGTACGCAGGTGAAGCCATCGGTCTGGGAGGCAATACGGGGCGATCTACCGGTCCGCACCTTCATTTTGAGTTCCGCTATCTGGGCAATGCGTTCAACTCAGAGCAGATTATCGATTACGAAAAAGGTATGGCGCGCGATAGCGTCTATTTGATGACAAAAGCGGGCACGTTTGGTTATCGTAAGGCGGCTGCTGTGGCAGCTCAAACAGGAGCTAAATATGTTACCGTTCGTTCTGGCGATACGCTCAGTGCCATTGCTCGACGAAATGGTACTACGGTGCGCAAGATTTGTCAGCTGAACAATATCAAGGAGACCACGATTCTGCGCATAGGACGCAAACTGCGTGTGCAATAATGCGTTGGACGCAAACAGAAAGCGCGAAAAGTTGTGTGATCTTTCGCTTGTGTGTTCTTTTCTGGAACGTATACTCCTCTTTTCATTACTATTAAATTCAGGTTTTGATGCAGTCAAAATATGAAATAATGGCCCCTGTGGGCAGTTGGGAAAGTTTGGCGGCGGCTATTGAGGCCGGTGCTGATTCGGTGTATTTCGGTATCGAATATCTCAATATGCGTGCTCGTAGTAGTGCAAATTTTACCACGCAGGATTTGCACACGATTGTAAACCGTTGTCGTGAAGCCGGCGTAAAGACCTACCTGACGCTAAACACCGTCATGTATCCCGAAGATTTGTCTTTGATGCGCACGATTGTGGATAACGCTAAGGAGGCGGGATTGGATGCCATCATCGCGTCCGATATTGCCGTCATGCAGTACGCTAATCAGGTTGGTGTGGAGGTCCATCTCAGTACTCAGTTGAACATCGCCAATACTGAGGCGCTACGTTTCTATGCGCAGTTTGCTGATGTGGTGGTGTTGGCTCGTGAACTGAACATGGAGCAGGTGGCGCAGATTCATCATGACATCATCGAGCAGGAGATACGTGGACGGCATGGTAACCTGGTACGTATCGAGATGTTCTGTCATGGTGCACTCTGTATGGCCGTGAGCGGCAAGTGTTACCTCTCGCTCAATAACTACAACGCTTCTGCCAATCGCGGCGCGTGCGTGCAAGTGTGCAGGCACGCGTACACGGTAAAAGATAAGGAGACCGGACATGAGTTGGACATTGATAACCAGTACATCATGTCTCCCAAAGATCTAAAAACGATTCATTTCCTCAATAAGATGTTGGATGCGGGGGTAACCGTGTTTAAAATCGAAGGCCGTGCTCGTGGAGCGGAATATGTGAAGACTGTAGTGACTTGTTATCGTGAGGCGATAGCTGCATACGAAGCAGGTGAGTTTGACCACCCGGAAATCGCCGAAAAATTGGCGGTATGGGACGAGCGCATGGCAAGAGTGTTCAACCGTGGTTGGTGGGACGGTTATTATTTGGGACAGCGATTGGGCGAATGGACTCGTGAATATGGCTCTAAGGCTACTCGTAAGAAAGTGTACGTAGGTAAGGTGACCAATTATTTTAAACAGATTGGTGTGGCCGAATTTTATGTCGAAGCTGCTGCTATTCAGCAGGGGGATGAATATTTGGTTACTGGTGAAACGACTGGTGCTTATGAGGATACTTTCACAGAGATGCGTATCGACATGAAACAGAGCCAGAAATGTGCTCGCCAGAATCAGGAGATGCTTCATCAATTGCAAAACGCACCGGCAGATACTGCGGTGAAGGGCTGCTATTTTTCTGCAAAAACAACGACAGTGTTGCATCGTGGAGACAAGTTGTACAAGTTGGAAATAACGGAATAAAGCCGTTTTTTATACAAAAATGCATTTTTTTGCTGTTTTTTGTACGATTTATGGCCAAAAATTTGGTCATGTCAAAAAAAAGCAGTACCTTTGCATTCGCTTTTCGGAAATGAGGAGCTAGGAAAGGTGTCAGAGTGGTCGAATGTGCCGGTCTTGAAAACCGGTGTACTGAAAGGTACCGGGGGTTCGAATCCCTCCCTTTCCGCAAAATTCCTGCAGGAGTCCTTACATGTCAAGGTCTTGCAGGTTTTTTTGTGCAGTTTTCTTGGTGAAATCTGACGTTAGGAATCTCATAGGCCTTGGCTTTGGGATTATTAATAATTATGAACATACAACATACGTGCTATGACGGAATCAGAGATTAAGCAGATTGTGTCTGCTCAACGTACTTTTTTTGCTTCGCGTAAGACTTTCGATGTGTCTTACCGCATTGCTGTGCTAAAAAAACTGCGAACAAACATTAAAAAATATGAGCGTGAATTGGGGGATGCCCTTCTGCAGGACCTGGGAAAAAGCCCAACGGAAGGTTTTATGTGCGAGACCGGTATGGCTCTGGGAGAATTGAGTTACGTATTGCGTCATGTTCGCCGATGGGCACGTACTAAATATGTGCCTACACATTTGGCTAATTTCCCTTCGTTGAGCAAGGTGGTGCAGGAGCCATTTGGTACCGTTTTGGTGATGTCGCCCTGGAACTATCCGGTGTTGCTGAGTCTTGATCCGCTTATTGGTGCCATCGCAGCGGGTAATACTGTTGTGCTCAAACCATCCAATTATTCGCCCAATTGTTCGCGCGTATTGCAGCAGTTACTGGAGGAGACTTTTGAACGCGGTCATGTGGATGTGATTACAGGAGGTCGTACTGAAAACACAGCATTGTTGGAGCAGAAATTTGATTATATTTTCTTTACGGGTAGTCCTACCGTCGGTAAGTTGGTAATGGAGAAGGCGTCTCATTTCCTCACACCGGTTACGCTTGAGTTGGGAGGCAAGAGTCCTGTTATTATTGACCATACCGCGAACTTGAAATTGGCTGCTAGACGCCTTTGTTTCGGTAAGAACGTGAACTGCGGTCAGACTTGTATTGCACCGGACTATTTGCTAATTGAGGAGTGTGTCAAAGAGCAGTTCCTGAACTACTACAAGGAGTATCTGCATGAGATGTACGGTGATAATCCGCTGTCGGATCCAAGTTATGGTAAAATAGTTAATATCAAGCATTTCACGCGTGTTAAGGGACTCATTGATGCCAGCAAGGTGGTGTGTGGCGGTCGTGTCAACGAGGAAACACTTCAGATAGAACCAACGGTGATGGATCATGTGACGCCAGATGATGCTGTCATGCAGGAGGAAATCTTTGGTCCGATTTTGCCTGTGTTAACATGGCAAAAGATAGAGGAAGCGGAAGCTTTGATTTTGAGTCGCCCCAAACCATTGGCATGTTATGTGTTTACCAACGATAGATCAATAGAGGAGCGATTTACGCGTTATGTGTCTTACGGTGGTGGTTGTATCAACGACTGTATAAACCATATTGTGAGTGAGACAATGGGCTTCGGTGGAGTAGGAGAGAGTGGCATGGGCAGTTACCATGGTCACCTGTCGTTCCAAACGTTCAGCCATGCCAAGAGCGTACTCAAAAAGTCACAGTGGATAGACATTCCGCTTCGTTATCGACCCTACAAGAAATATTACGACAGTATGGTGCATCTGATTTTCCACTGATGATTAACGGAGTTTGTCTAAACGAAGATGGAATTTTGAAACGCCCATTGGATTGGGTGCACAAAATAAATTAAATAAAAAGATTAAGATGGAATTTAAGATGGTAGCAAAGACCTTCAAAGGTCTGGAGGAAGTGTTGGCAAAAGAATTGATAGATCTGGGGGCCAATGACGTGCAGATAGAGCGCCGTGCCGTCAGTTTTACGGGTGATAAGGCAATGATGTACCGTGCCAATTTGTGCTTGCGTACAGCTTCGCGCGTGCTCAAACCGATACTCACATTTCATGCTAAAGATGCAGACGAAGTGTATGAGAGGGTAAAGCGTTTTGATTGGTCAGAACTGATGGATATCAACACGACTTTTGCTATTGATGCTACTGTTTTCTCAGAGTCGTTTCGTCACTCAGGCTATGTCACTTATCGTGTCAAGGATGCTATTGTTGACTATTTTACAGAAAAGAGTGGTAAGCGCCCATCGGTGAAGGTGAGCAGTCCGGATCTCATGATCAACGTGCATATAGCGGGCGAAGATGTGACCTTGTCGCTGGATTCTTCAGGCGAGAGCCTGCACAAACGCGGTTGGCGAGAGGCTACGACCGAAGCCCCGATTAACGAGGCTTTGGCCGCGGGTATGTTGCTGATGGCCGGCTGGCAGGGACAATGTGATTTCTATGACCCGATGTGTGGTAGTGGCACTTTCCTCATCGAAGCAGCCATGATTGCTCGAGGTATAGCGCCTGGTATCTATCGTCAGTCATTTGCTTTCGAGAAATGGAGAGATTTCGAACGAGATTTGTTTCAAGATATCTACGATGACGACTCGCGTGAGCGTGAATTCTGTCACCATATCTATGGCTCAGATGCTTCGTTCTATTGCACCAAGGTGGCAGAGAAGAATATTGCGGCAGCCGGCCTGCAAAAAGATGTGACAGTTCGTATGTGCCGTATTCAGGATCTTAAGCCAGAACTCCCAGAGTCGGGTGATACTCCCAAGGCGATGATTGTGACCAATCCGCCTTATGGCGAGCGTATTGGTACCAATGCGAATATTCAAACACTTTATCGTGAGATTGGTAATGTGTTCAAGCAGCGCTTTGCTGATTGTATTGCGTGGGTGATTTCGTCTAACGAAGACGCTATGAAGTGCATCGGGCTAAAACCTTCGCAGAAACTGCCACTCCTAAATGGTGAATTGGAGTGCAAGTTCAATTCATACGAGTTGTTCCGTGGTGATCATAAAGAGTTTAAGACGAAAGTAGCAAATGGTGAGATACGACGTGCCCCATCATCTGAGTTCCAGCATCATAAGTATAAGAGCCATAAGCGCCCCGAGCGTAGTCAGCGTCCTATACGTGGTGCACAGGCAGAACGTACCGACCGTCCATCTCGTCCAGGTCGCTTTAATCATACCGACCGTTCATCTCGTCCAAACAGAAGAACCTATGGAAGAAATTCTAATTGAAGATTTTAACTACCCTTTGCCAGACGAACGTATTGCCAAGTATCCCTTGGCAGAGCGTGATACGTCCAAACTGCTGGTGTATCGTGATGGGAAAGTGACCGAGAGTCGTTTTCTCCATGTGGGTGAGTTCTTGCCGACGGATTCACTCCTTATATATAATAATACGCGTGTAATACAGGCGCGCTTGATCTTCCACAAAGAGTCGGGTGCACGCATTGAGGTGTTTTGTCTCGAACCACTTCGTCCGCATGATTATCAATTGTCGCTCAGTTCCCAAGCCGGTTGTGTGTGGAAATGCATGATTGGCAACCTGAAGAAATGGAAATCTGGAGTTTTGCACCAACAGTTAGAATTGCCTACGGGGCCGGTGGTGCTATCTGCAGAACGTCTCAGTACGGCAGGTAACACCCACGAGGTGCAGTTCTCGTGGGATAATCCACAACTATCTTTTGCGGAAATTTTGGATGCAATAGGTGAATTGCCAATTCCTCCATATCTCAATCGTGCTACTGAAGCCTCTGACCTCAAGACCTATCAAACGGTCTATTCACGCATCAAAGGTTCGGTTGCTGCTCCTACTGCCGGTTTACATTTCACCGAGGCCGTGCTGGCAGATTTGCATCAACGAGGCATACACACATCTGAACTAACCCTGCACGTGGGCGCTGGTACTTTTCAACCTGTCAAGACGGCTGATGCTAATGCACACACCATGCATACCGAGATTATAGCCGTGCCACGTCAGGCAATTGTGGACGTGCGTAATCATTTAGGACATGTGGTTGCAGTTGGTACCACGAGTGTCCGAACATTGGAGTCGCTTTATTACCTAGGTGAACGTATTGCACGAGGGGATGAGTTGCATGTGGCGCAGTTTGAACCTTACCGGTCTGGTCACACCATGACAACCGCTCAGGCATTGGATGTCATCCTTGATTACCTCGACCAGACACACCAGGATGTCTTGCATGCCGAGACACAGATAATGATAGAACCAGGTTTCCAGTTTCGTGTTGTTGAACAAATGATCACTAACTTCCATCAGCCCAAGAGCACCTTGTTGTTGCTTGTCAGTGCCTTTGTTGGTGGTGATTGGCACACTATTTATGACTATGCGCTGGCACATGATTTCCGTTTTTTAAGTTATGGCGACAGTAGTCTCCTGTACAAGGTGTCCGCAGAAAAATCCATATAAATTATCTTATGATAGATACCCATTGTCATATAGATGACGAACAGTATGCAGGCGAGATAGATGCTGTGATACGTCGTCAGCAGGAAGCTGGAGTGCAGGCTATTCTGGTACCGGGCGTTAATGGTCGTTCGGTAGAGTCTGTATTGGAGTTGTGCGGCCAATATCCCGGCTATCTATATCCCGCGTTGGGCTTGCATCCAGAGGAGGTGAAGGAGAATTGGCGAGCGGAACTAGAACAGATTCGTGCAGCAGTTTTCTCTCATCCGCTGGTGGGCATAGGTGAGATAGGACTCGATTACCACTGGGATACCACCTACAAGCATGAACAACAATTGGTTTTTCGCCAACAGTTGGATTGGGCACTACAGTTGAACTTACCTGTGATGGTGCATGCGCGTGATGCTGTAGAGGATACCTTTACTATATTGCGTGAGTATGCACAGAGGGGTTTGCGTGGAGTGTTGCATTGCTATAGTGGTAGCCGTGAAATGGCGGAGAAGTATGTGGCATTGGGATACAAATTGGGCATAGGTGGAGTCATTACGTTCAAGAATTGCAAATTGGCTGAAGTATTATGCCCTTCGGACGGTTCCAAAAACGCAATCCCATTGGAGGCTTTGGTTCTGGAAACGGATGCCCCTTACATGGCTCCTGTTCCCTATCGTGGAAAACCCAACGAGAGTAGGTATATGGAGTATGTAGTTGCAAAACTCGCTGAGGCTTATCAGGTCAGTAGCCAGAGGGTAATTGAGGCAACAAATGCCACTGCAAAGGCACTTTTTGGCATAAAATAATAAAAAAAACATTTTTTTTGCAAAAAAACATTGTCATATCAGTTTTTTTTTGTAATTTAGCGGCCGAATACAGAATTGGCTCAAAAAAGGAGTTCGTTTTGGAGGTGCTATAGGTGTGTAAAAACACTCCGTTGAGGCGCCTCGGAGAGATGCTCGAGTGGTTGAAGAGGCACGCCTGGAAAGCGTGTAAACTCCAAAAGGGTTTCGGGGGTTCGAATCCCCCTCTCTCCGCAAAACGTGAGAGGGGAAAATAGAGTGGCATTTTTTTTCGAACGGGCAAAAACTCGAACTATTCTTATAATCAATACCATTATGTATTCGACACAAAAATACATAGCCGACAAATCAATTAACTAAATAACTAAAAACACAAACACAATGAAAAAAGTATTTGCAACCCTTACGGTACTCGCAATGCTCAGCTTTGGTAGCGTTGCTGTAATGGCTCAAGAAGAAGCAGCTCCTGCTGCAGAAACCACTGAACAGGTAGTTGAAGAAGAAGCAACTGCAGCTGAGGCTGTAGCTGAAGAAGTAGCAGAAGTTGCTGACGCAAGCGCTCCTGTAGCTCTCCACAAGGCTCTCAAGACTAAGTTTATTGAAGGTGGCGCCGGCTTCATGGCTGCAACCCTCCTCTGCTTGGTATTCGGTCTCGCTCTCTGCATCGAGCGTATCATCTATCTCTCTCTCGCTAAGACCAACACCAAGAAGCTCCTCGCTGACGTAGAGGCAGCTCTCAACAATGGTGGTATGGAAAAGGCTCTCGACGTATGCCGCAACACCCGTGGTCCGGTAGCTTCTATCTTCTACCAGGGTCTCAGCCGCTACGACGAAGGCGTTGACGTAGTAGAAAAGACTGTTGCTTCCTATGGTGGCGTTCAGCTCGGTCTTCTCGAGAAGAACCTCTCTTGGATCACCCTCTTCATCGCAATCGCTCCGTCCATGGGTTTCATGGGTACCATTATCGGTATGATCGCTGCATTCGATAAGATTCAGCAGGTTGGTGATATGTCTGCAACTGTTGTTGCCGGCGGTATCAAGGTTGCTCTTCTTACCACTCTCGTTGGTTTGATCATCGCTATTATCCTTCAGGTATTCTACAACTACATCCTTTCTCTCGTTGAGGGTCTCGTTAACGAAATGGAAGATGCTTCCATCTCTCTCCTCGACATCGTTGTTCGCTACGACGCTGCTAAGAAATAATTAGTTATAAGGTGATTCTTGCTCAGGCAAGCTTACTTACAACTGAAGTCTAACTTATAACTATTTATTCCCCAACATGAAAAAGTATGATTTGATTCCAAAGGTTACTCTTTGGACCCTGATGATCTTCGGTATCATCGCAGCCGCATTCGTTTTCTTGGGCGGTAATGCTGCTGAAGGTTATGTAGTTGCCGGCGATGAACTCGCTGTGCCTAACTTCACCAACCTCTGGTTGTTCACCAATTATGCATATTTTATTGCAGCTCTTCTCGTAACTCTCCTTTTTGTTGTCTTTGCTTTTGTGGGCAACTTCAAGAAGGATTCTAAGAAGGCACTCTTTACCCTTGGTGTATTGGTTGCATTCGTACTTCTGTTCGTTGTTTGCTGGTTCCTCGGCAGCCCCGAGAAGCTCGACATCATCGGCTATGAAGGCACAGACAACCAGGGATTCTGGGCTCAGCTCTCTGATATGATGATCTACGCTTGCTATGCACTCGTTGCCGGCGTTGTAGGTTGCATCGTATGGGGCGCTATCTATACCCGCGTAAAGAAATAATTTGTAAACTGCGAATAAAAAAGGAAAATTAACTATGGCAAGTAGAAAAGTTCCGGCAATTAATGCCTCATCAATGGCCGACATCTCGTTCTTGCTGCTTATTTTCTTCCTGATTACCACCTCAATGGATGTTAGCCAGGGTCTTGCTCGCCGTCTTCCGGCTCCTCCTGATCCAAATCAGAAGGTAGAAGAAAGCGAGATCAACCAGCGAAACCTTTTCGTTGTGAAGATCAACTCTGCTAACCAGCTCCTCGTACAAGGTGAACTCATGGATATTAAGCAACTTCGCGAGAAAGCCAAAGAGTTCATTGAGAACCCGAACGACGCAGCGAACTTGGCGAAGCGTGTGACTGAAAATATCGAAGGTCTCGGCATGGTAACTTACACTCCGGATCACGTTATTTCAGTTCAGAACGACGTCGACACTCGCTATCAGTCGTATCTTGATGTTCAGAACGAACTCGTAGCAGCTTACAACGAACTGCGTGATGAATTCTCCAAGCGCCAGTGGGGCAAGCCCTTCGCTGAGCTTGATGAGGACCAACAGAAACTCGTTCAGAAAGTTCTCCCGATGAAGATTTCGGAGGCTGAACCTAAAAATTATGGAGGAAACAAATAATGGCAAAGATACGTAAAAATGAAAAGCGCGAGATGCCTGCTCTTAACACATCTTCGCTTCCTGATATTATCTTCATGCTGTTGT
>JAKSNQ010000036.1 GCA_024399615.1 Paludibacteraceae bacterium
TTTGTGTAATGAGTGGTGTAGGAGTGGTGTATGTTGGGCTGGTGCTAAGACTCCGGTGTTGGCGACTTTGGCTGACTTGGACGCAACCCTTACTGATATTGAGACGGCTTTTGCTGTTGCTACTTTTAGCACGGGCGATCATTCTGTAATCGATGCTATCCAGGCCGCAAGCGCCGCTGCTACTACTGCTGTTACCGCTCTTGGCACAAACTTCCCTGAGAGTGCTAATGTTCCGGAAGGATCTATCGCTTATGCTTACGATAATGGTACCAGCAAGTTCGTATGGCAGGCTGAGCCTGTCGTTGGCTCTGGTTCTAACAAGGTTGCTGTAAGCAGCATCTGTAAACCTGCTTCTCTGAACTACTTTGTTAACACGCCTGCTCGTGCTACATCTGATATGAATGTAGGTCTTGATCAGGCTCCTTATAATACGGTAGCTACCTGGGATGGTCAATGGGATCCTTCAACTGGTGCGCACAAGGGTTGGGACACTCAGGTAACCTCTGCTTCTCGTACCGTTGCTTTGGAGAAGAACATCAACTACAGCGTGGCTCGTCTGGATCTGAGCGTTGTTGCTGAAGATAATCGTTCTACCGATAACGCACAAGTCTTGGCTGGTATTACTGATAACGATGTGGTTATCAACAATAAGTTGACTGTTACCGGTGTTCTGATTGGTGGCCAGCCAAACTATGTTGGTTGGGATCTGTTGCCTACAACCGCTGCATTGACTGCTCCTGCAGGTGCTGCTGCTCCTTTCAACGCTGCTACTGCATACGATCAGACTGTATGGGACAAGACCACGCTTGGCGCAGGTAATGTGACCACTACTGCTACTAAGTTCATGTCAACTCTCGTATTGGACAACAATGCGGCTGCCCAAAAGGATGTTCTCATCGCTGTTGAGTTTGTGAACAATACGGGTATTGATTTCTATGGTTGCAATGGTATCATCAAGGCTGGTGCTAAGTTCTACATGGTGGCACAACTGCATCCTGAAAGCACTTTGCCTAACTACAATGCATTGACCTGTAACCACGTATTCGTTCAGGATCACATCACCAAGGTAACTGCTCGCATTGCTGCTGATGGTGGCTTGAAGCACGCTTACAACAACATTCCTGACCTCCGTTCTACCGAACTCGAACTCGGTCTCTCTGTTGACCTCGAGTGGCAGGATGGTTTGGAATTCTCTGTTGATTTCCAGTAATCCTTCAATCCTATCTTAGAAACATAGATTTTTTTATGATTTTCAAGGTAGTGGGGGTTGGTTCCCCCACTACTTACTAAAAAAAACACGTGAAGCGCATACTGTACATATTGCTGCTTGGAACGTTGCTGGTGAGTTGCATCATGCAGCCGGACGAGATCATACCTGATGGTTTCGTCAAGACCCGGTTTACGCTGGCCGTCCCTAACAGCTACGGTGCGCAGTCACGTATGTCGGGACCTGCTGTCATGAATGCCCCTGCCGACTTCTCCGGTATGCAGGATATACGTATCTTCCCTTTCCACAGCAGTTCTAAAGATGCCGGTGGCGAATATACCATCCTCAGTACAACTCCGTTTACTGGCTTTACGACAGTGGTCGCTGGAGGCGCCAACAATCTTGTCCCAAGTTTTGACAACACAGACTTGCTGCATCTCAATCAAGCCAATGATAAATGGTACGTCGATCTCCACATTCCGGCTGGAACCAATAGTCTGCTCATCTACGGCAAGCGTAAACCTGATGCAGGATTGGCTGCTGTGGGAGTCGAGACGCCGGCCGAGAAAACGTCCGCATTTACCAATGGACATACGACTGCTTCTTTCGCTTTGAGCAACAATGGTGACCTGCCGAACCTTATTCGTATTTCGCATACGCGCGTATATGGCACAGACGATCTGATAGCTCATGCAGAAGCAGACCTCCTTGTCGCGTTGCTCAATCAGGTTCTTGCTGCTCAAGGGTACGAGACCGAAGATGGCAGTCTGGAGAAATGGGCCAATGGCGACAACCTCCTCTCGGCAACTTACACCGATATGACTACTCTGACCGCTGGCAATTCTACGCATATCTTGTGTTCGCTGGAGCAACTCTACAACGCTTGTGCCAAGACGATTGCCATGGGCTTGCTTACGGCTCCTGTTAGCCAGCCTACTTTACCGGAAGCGATACAAACGGCTATCACCACACCGGTGTCGGATGGGGCGGGCAATCGCATCGGTATCGTGGCCGCAGATGACGGCTTGGGCGGATACATCCTTTCTTGGAAGACCGATGATGGATGTGCAGATCCGGCTTTCCCCGCGCGCTATAGTCTGCCGGAGGGAGTTGTGCAACTTCGCTACACCCCGTCAGGTTCATTGGGACTGCCCGGTACTTTCAGTTATAGTACCGATCCTGCTCAGTATGGCATCTACGCGTTAGATTATCGTCAGATTGTCTATCCTTCTGAACTCTGGTATCGCGCCAATACATCTATCCGCACTTCTGTTACCGAGCAGAAAGAGAATGTCGCCTCGCAAACGTGGCCTCAGTTCATCACAAATAACTATGGCAACACGGCTGAAGATCGATTAGTTCGCGCGCAGACAAAGAGTGTGGCTGCCGTTCGTCCTCTCCAGTATGCTGTAGGCCGTTTGGATACGTATGTGCATTTCGAACCCGGTACACTTTATGCGCGTGACCCGAAGGCTCCTACCGATGGCGCGCTGCAGCAGGCCGTAAACATCCCCGTTGGCGGTTTCCGCATCGTCGGTCTCCTCATCGGAGGGCAACCGGCGCAGGTGGGTTGGCAATTCCAGCCTGAAGGACTCGGAACGTGTACCGTCTATGACCGAGTGATGACCACGATGACAGGGGCCACAACAGAGTCTGTCGGAACGTCCGACACCTATGTGCAGCAGTCTGCCGGACAACCTGCCAATCCGTTCACTCGTACCCTACTTTTCGAGAGCAGAGGTGTGCCTCTACCCGGCGAGGATGTCGTGGCTGAGACCAACGATGAGGTAATCAATCTGGCGCTGGAAATGGAGAACAACAGCGATAGGGCATTCTATGGGGAAGATGGCTTGATTCCGGTGGGAGGACATTTCTACCTCATCGCCCAGTTGCGACTCAGCGACAACGCCGTCGAAGCCAACACCCGTGGCTTGCGTAGCATCTTCGCACAAGACTATATCACCATAGCGAATGCGACGATCCATACGCTCAAACATGCCTACTGCACGGTGCCGAACCTGACCGTTCCCTCACAAGAACTGGGAGTCAGCATCGACCTGCTGTGGAAGCAAGGTGCTATAATTGATACAACGATTCGATAATGGGGTGTTCTGATCCTCCCTCAATTATCTGTATAACATTGCCCTCTCAAATATCTGTATAACATCGAACATAGATTCAAAATGATAAAAAAACTAACATCCATATTGGCAACGATTTTGCTGGTGTTCCTGTTCACGGCATGTCAGCAGAACCGAGATTTGGCGCCCGAAATAGGTGCTGAGCAGGTGCGTGTGGCTATGGGTGTCAGTATCCCACCATGCTACACGGGCAATGGCAGTCGCCAATCGGGAGAGGTGACACAGGCCGCTGGTACGGCTGATGCCTTCCGTGGTATCGGACAAATGACGCTGTTAGCCTTTGATGGTGTTTCTTTGCCGACGGGTACTTCTATTCTGAAAGTGAACCCTATCTCCTTGGGGGGAATTGCCAAGAGTGAACTGACCTCGATGAAGAACTACAAATTTTTCGAGGACAAACCTATCAACATTGGTGTAAGCCATGCCGTTGTTTATGCCGAAGCGGCTTCCGCAGAAGGTGGTGAGGTGGCTAATGGCGTGATGATCAGCAAATTGAATGGCAGCGAAGCTACTCTGTCGTCGCTCAGCAATACGAATGAACTCCACGATATCACTTTCTCTCTCAAGCAGATGACGGCTGCCAACCTGACGGACTATCAGACAAAACTGGCTAACATACTCAACGATATCATCGATGCCAGTATCACCGTACAAGGCTCCGATGAATGTGACTACTTCAGTGTGACTGAGAGTCAAGTTGTTAAACGCTATACTGCCGGTACGGGAACACCTCTCCTATGGAAGAACCTGGTAGGTGAGCAGGAAATAGGCGAGGGTGAGCCTCCTACAGAAATTGACTTGGATGATGAGAAACTGCGTCAGTTGTTCAAACATTTCTCTCAGTTGCATAGCGGTTCGGCTGCTTCGGTTCTGGAGGCGGTAAAGAGCCTCTACCATGTGCTCTCCACCTATACCATGGGCACGCATGCCATCCAATGGAAAGAAGATGGGGCTGGTGGCTATCTGATTAAAAACTGCGACATAGATGCCGATCCCGAATCTACTTATACGAAACTCGTCATCGACCGCACGGCCCTGAAAGACGCTATTATTGACAAGATAGCAGCGCATTTTGTGATAGCGGGCGAACAGGTAACGGGTTACAACACCTCCGGTCCATATTATCCGGGAGAGGTGAACTTGCCTGACGGCTCGTTGCCAATCCGGTTCGAGAATGGCCACTTTACCTATGCAGATGCAGGTGCTATCCTGCCGGTCAGCAAGATTAAAACGACCAGCATTTGCTATCCTGCATCACTATACTATACCGTCAATTCGCCTCTGCGTACACGCAATACCGAACTGCATGATGCCGATAAACTGCTGGTGAATACGGCGACTGCGTGGACCAACGCACAGACCGCCGGTGGTCTGTGGGGCTCTGACAAGACGGGCGCAGGAAAAGAATGGCGAACCAGCGTGCAGAACGACACGCGTACCATCGTGCTGACGGAAAATATCCACTATGCCGTGGCGCTGCTGGAGACTTCTGTGCGTGTGGCCAGCACCACATTGCAGGATAACAATAAGAGGTCGGATGGTGTAACACCGGATCCTAACCTCTTGGCTGTACCGGCTGCCGGTTTCCCTGTCGTGGGCATCCTGGTCGGCAGCCAGCCTGACTGCGTCGGATGGGACCTGCATGCCGCTACCACGGATAATGGTTATGCATTAGGTACGACCAGTTATACACAGACCATCTACGATAACGCAGGCTATGCACCGGTCGCAGGTAGCTACCCTGTTACGGCAAAATATAGCACCTCCACCTTCTCCGAACCGCTGCGCACGCTTTGTTTGGAGAGCCAGGAGTGGAGCGATGAGAATGAAAATGGTTCACTCTATATCGCATTGGAACTGAAAAATAACACGGGCATGGCATTTGTGGGGGCGGATGGTGTTGTGCCGGCTGATGGCACGTTCTATCTGCTGGCCAAGTTGGACCTGGAGGCCGATGCCGGCAATGGCATTACCAACGTCAATGGTGCGGGTATCGGCACTCAACTGAAGCATGTGCTGCAGCAGGGATACAAGACCCAGGCGCGACTCACCATCGCTTCGCTCAAGAATGCCTACAACACCATACCGGACCTCCGTCTGACGAAACTGGCTTTTGGCTTGAGCGTTGACCTGATGTGGCAACAAGGTGCCGTGTTTGATATGTAAGACAATATTGAAAATCAACATTATATGAGATATCGGAGACATATAGGAGCGATGATGATGATGATAACGCTGGCCGTGACGCTGAACAGTTGCATCTTTGAAGACCTGGCCGAGTGCGTTCAGCCTTATCAGATCATCTATCGAACTCAGCTCATAACCAACGAGGACATTGAGCTGTTGACTCAGTTGCATGAAACACCGCTGGAGGAAGAATTGGCGGTTCGCCTAAAGGACGAACTGAAAGACCTGTTTACCTTTGAGGAGACGACTGATCGCGTGGTGGAGACCGTCATGCCTGACTTGCAATTGTGTTTCTACAAGGACTCAACGGCCGATGACTTTACCCAACCCGAGATTACCTATTATCTGATTGATAGTGTGGGAAAATCGTCTGAGGAGATTACCAGCGACTTGCAGATCATGCTACCTTATTGGCACGCTGCACTATGCGGTGTCGAGGCCAATCGCCGATACAATGGTCCCGTCTCTGGCCTCAGCCATTTCGGTCGCGAGCATGCCACTACCTTGGCGCTCTATCAGCCTGAGGCGGCGGTTGCTTACAGCCATAACCACTCGGTATATACAGGACGTGTGCATATCCCTACTAATATGGAGGAACGCACGTATTACTGCAATATGTATCAGGTCAATAGTGCTGTGGCGGCTGTCATTGACCCTGACATGGTGACGTATGATTCGATAGTAGCCTATATAGCTGGTGTAGCTGACCGTTTTGATGTGCAAGACTCACTCTTCACTCGCAACAATGAGGGACTTCGCATCTTGTGCAATCGCCTGGAGAACACTGGTAGCAAGCTCGAATGTCTATGGGGCGCATGTCTGCCATGCGCAACTCCTGTTACCCTTGCTCCTACTCCGGCCCCGGCTTCTCGTGCTCTTGCTGAGGACAAAGAGGATGGATTTGACTTCATTATCGAGGTGCATCGATATGATGTACTTAATAACCGAACGATGGTGCTGCGTTCCACCTGCCACGTCGCTAAACCCTTATTGGCCGCCGAACTGCGTGTGCTCAAGTTCCGACTGAAGGGAGAGGGGCAGGCCGAATGCGTCAATGCGGAGGTGACGGTCAGCGTGGATTTGGAGTGGCATAGCGGACTGGGATTCGATGATATCACCTTGTTGTAAGGTGTAGGTAGAGTTTTTTGGGGTGCTTGAAAAATCCCCTTTAGAACATCCTTTAAGTGTAGAACGTTAAGTTTGTAAGATATGAAATATAGGAGATATATAGGAGCGATGGCAATGACGATAGCGATGGCTATGGTCATGACCAGTTGCATCTTTGATCACCAACCGGATTGGGTGAACCCAACCTATGATGGCTCGACCATCAAGGCGGAACTGGCCATCAACGTGCCGGTGGGCAACAGTTCACAACCTCTTAGCCGTATGTCGGCCGAGACGGTGCAAGACCAGTCCATTTTGGCGGAGAACCGTTTCCGTGGATTGCAGGATATCGTACTGATACCATATAAGGCTACCAGAAGCTTAGGAGGCGACAACCTGGTTGTGATTAATGCTAAAAATCAGGCCAATGGCTCGTCAGAGATGGCTGCGGCTCCTATGTCGCTTTCTGCTTTCTCCTCCAGCAATATCGACAACTGGTATATCGACAATGGCGGTTCACAACTCTTGGGTAGCAGCCAGGTCTATAGTGATGTGACGATTCCTATTGATACGAAGCATTTCTTGCTGTACGGCCGTGCTATGGTGAGCGCTGCCGGTGATGAGAGAGATTTCATCAATGGCGTCCTACAGGCTGGCGATGGTAGCAATACCTTCCAAAACTACCTGCTTAGCCAGACTACTGATATGAGTAGTGCTCGCTTCAGTCTTAAGCAGGTGAAAGCGCACGATATGTCCACACAGATTGCTGATGCACAGGCATATCTGCTGAAGATACTGAACAATCTGCTCGAAGTAAACGTACCTGCCCATGTGGCCACTGCCGAAAGTGCAATGGGGTGGGAGGCTACTGCCTGGAAGAACCTGACCACTGCGGTCGTAAGAGATGATCATGGTGTCGTTATCTCGGATGTCAATCAAGCGAATGTCGCCGCTTTGTATCTGTCTCTTATTGCTGACGGAAAGTCTGAATTGCAGGCGGCTACGGCCGGTTCTGCCAATTCGATTCGTCTGCGATTGGACGCACTCTATCGTAGTGCGCTCAGTTATACCCGACATTTGGAAAACGATGGAACCTACACGGTCTATAAACGTACGGATGCCGGAGCAGGTGATTTGGCTCCTATCCTGTCCTCTACTATGGCATATGCCATCATGGATGCCATCACGGCTATGGTGACCCCGGATGCTAAGGCGGGAAAGCAATTGTTCCAGTTCAGCACCGATGGCTTGACCGAGACATTCGGTTGGGCGCCAATGGTTGTGGGAGACACATGGCTTACCAACTTCCCTTCTTATTTCCACCTGCCTGATGGTACCTATCAGTTGGCATACGATGCCGGTCATACCGATCAGTTCTCGTACGTCAACTTCCAGATCGGCTCTACTACGCCTGGTAGTGCTCAGATGTTGGTTGATCCCTCGCAAGTTTGCTATCCGGCCGAGTTAATCTATCTGGGCAATAGTGGATTGCGTCAGCGTCAGGGTGTGAACGATACATGGCGTTGGCCGACTACACTCGAGGCATGGAACGATGCGGATGGTGTGTTGGTAGATGGCATTCAGAAAGAATATTGGCCTACATCAGCCGGCTGGTACGAGACTGCGGTCAACACGCAGACAACGGCAATTGCCCTGAAAGATCAGGTGCAGTACGCTGTGGCTTCCCTGAAGACACGAGTGAAATGTGCGGCTCAATCGCTGACCGACAACCGAAGTGTGTACGATAATGTAGCGGGCGACCAACAGGTGCCGGTTCCTAATACGGGTCTCCGTATCACAGGCCTCTTGATAGGTAATCAACCGGATGAAGTGGATTGGAACCTGATGCCAACCAAGAAGACCAACGGCTCGACATACGTGGATGGCGACTTCAGTCGCATCATATACGATCGTGATGTGCCCGTCAACTTCTATGCACCTTACACGACCAGTATCGAAACCTGTGTGCCGAACTTCACCCTGCTGCTGGACAATTACAATGAGTCGAATGCCGTTTTGGCGAATGCCGTAAAAGTGAACGTGGCGCTCGAACTGGAGAACAACACGGGTGTTGGTTTCTATGGTGTGCATGGCGGTTTCATACCGGTGGGTGGTAAGTTCTACATCATCGGCAAGATGGATATCAACGGTATCACGGACGCAAATCGTCACGGAACAGACCATGTCTTCCAGAAAGACTATATGACGGAAGCGAACTTTACGATTACGGCACTCAAGTATGCCTATAACGTCATCCCGGATCTTCGTTCCGCTAAGTTGGAATTTGGATTATCGGTCGATATTGATTGGAAGAGTGGTGCAGTCTTTGATATCAATGTCGGAGAAACACTCCCATAATCCCCTCCAACCCCGCAACCCTTCTGAAACTTTTTGAACCCTTCTGAAACTTTCTGAACCCTTCTGAACCCTTCGAACCCTTCTGAATCCTTCTGAAACTTTCTGAACCCCGCAACCCCTCAACCCAAATGGGCCAGAAAAAAACTACGATAATGAAAGCCAAATACTACATAGTTATCCTGTTGACAATACTGATGTCAAGTTGTGTCTTTGAACCGGAGTCTCCGGCTTCAGGACGTACGTTGCCTGTCGTTTTGTCATTTGCAGCCGACGTGATGGGCACGCCTCAGCAGTCGCGCGCTATAGGTGATCCTGGTGATGGCGACCTCTTTGAGTTGCCACAGTATGTCTATCTGTATGTGTTTGGATATAATAGTACGGACAAGTCGGGTGCACCCAGGATGCTGCAACCTACGACTGGCAATCCTGTTCGCCTCAGTACCAATATCAATGATTGGTCGGTCAACGCGAACGGAAATATCTACACCTACAACCATACGATTGATATCCTGGTGGGTGATGCCAACACGTTCAAAAGCGGCGAGGCATACGTGGTGGCCAGCGTAGAGCAGATAGATGGTATTACGCCGACTGGTGCGGACGATGCCGCCAAATTGGCAGATCTGAAGGCCAAGACGTTTGCTTTCCCATCCGCTTGTTTTACCAGCACGGAGATGCCCGGTGGTACGGCGGTAGATGAGGCTACCGCCAGCGCAACCCGCAACCGATTCCTCAAGAACCTGTACTCCTCCCCGATCAATCTCTACTATGAGTGGAAGAACAATAGCTATACGGTAGTTAATGGCGAATACAAGATTGTGGCTCCGAGTGCTGAGTTTGCCCAATACTATGGTACGGTTTTGGATGCCAGCAGCAAGATTCCGCACGTGAGCATGGTACTCTACCATGTGGCTGCTCGACTGGACGTGATGTGGGATGTCGAGAACGACCTGGACATGAACAAACGGGTGACGGGTCTGAAGGTGAGTGGCCTGAAGAGCAGTGGTTGCCAGCTTTTCTTGCCCACCAACGATGGCGCATCCCTCACGGGCGATTATACCGAGACTTTTTTACCCTATGATAGCGACAACGCATCGCTTTATTGGCAAGGACGTGAAGTACGATACGTCATCCAGCAGGGAAATACGAATATCCCTCTCAGTGGCACCATACAGCTGAAACGCGATACGGAAAAACCTATCAGCGCGACGATATTGGTGGACACTCCTCATCGGGATATCTTTACTGGATGGCTGAGAGGATATATCAAACTATAGGTGTTTGCAAACGTGTTTTTTAGAACACCCCTTAAAATAGACGACTATGATGAGAAGAATACATATACTGCATATATTGCTGCCGGCGATGGTGGTGCTGATGAGCGTGCATAGCGTTTGGGCACAACAGGCCATCGTGCGATACGTGGATCCGCGACCATACGAACGGGCGCTTCACGATGCCAGTTACTACGACGGTACGTCCTGGGAAAAAGCGATGCCAAATCTGCAGGATGCCATCAATAACGTCCAGTCTAGCATGGATTGGGCCGGCTATTATACGGCTGAAGGTGCGCTCAAGGCCGGATACCAACCGGGTATAGTATATGTGGCGGGTGCCGAGTGTACACGCAATACGGAGGTGCCTGCCACCAGTCCGTACTACAACACGTTCTTCAACTCTGACGACACCTATCATGGAGGTATTATCTATAAACCAACCGAGTCAACCGAGCGCGACAAGGACGGTGTACTATACACCTCTTTTAAAATGTACGCGGGCGTGCACGTGTATGGTGGTTATCATGGTGACGTGTACGACGGTGGTGGTAACTTGATCTTGGCCGGTGAGACGGGCAATGATCTTAGACCAGAGAATCGTGTACGCGACTGGCAATGGAACTACAAGTATAAGACGATCCTCAGTGGTAACCATGGCGGACGTGCGACTACGTTTACGTGGAACAACACCAAGAATATGTTTGACGCAGTCTATCCGGGCAACTCCTACCACGTAGTGTGGTTTGCTACAAACGGATTTGGCGAGGGTGTCAACAATCGTGCGAGGGCATTGCCATCTGAGAGTATCCTGAATGGTTGTGTGATTCAGGACGGACGAGCTGGCAACCGCTCCCTGACGGATACAGATTACAGCACCTGTCATACGGCATATGGCGGTGGCGCATATCTGGTGACCAATGCCGTTATTAGCAACTGTATCTTCTTGCACAATGGTGCTGTGCGTGCAGGTGGTGCCGCTTATCTGGATGGTGGTGGACTCATCGACCACTGTATGGTGCAGAAGTGTCAGTCGGAAGGAAACGGTATCGGTAGTGGCTTGGGCGGTGGCATCTGTCTGGCTGACGATGGTATGGTACGTCACTCCTTCATCGCGAACTGTTATGCCAACATGGGTGGTGGTGTCGCTTTGATGCACGACGAGAACTGTCTGCACGATGATGACCATGACGCTTTGGTGGTCGGTTCGCTGGTTACCAACAACAATGCGGGAACCGAGGCCGGTGGTATCTATATGTATCGTGGTGGTATTTTGAATCAGGTGACCGTGACGCTCAATCGTCTGACGGGACCGGCTACGATCGTCAATGGAGTCGCATACGGTCGTTCGGCTGGTGTGTTTGTGGATCGCGATGCTCGAATACTGAATACGGTGATGTGGGGCGGACACGTACGCTCGCTGGAGAATACCAAATCTTCTGAAGATCTCCAGTTTGCAGCCAATACTGTCTATAGTACGATTCAGTTGCGTCCTAATGTGCAGTATAGTGCCTTGTCTTACAACGAGATAACCGACTGGAACGGATGCGTGCGTACCTCCGTTCTTTCGCTCTCGGCCGACAATGCGGGTGATGATATTTCCGGCGCTACACTCTATCCCAACTTGATACACGTGCCGCTGCAGTTGAAGGATGGGGTCACGTCCGACTTTGATAATGTCAACAACTACGAACCTTATGTGGGTGTGTGTCGTACTACGATGAAACTCAATCATCAGCTCTACGGCTATACGTCAGACAAGGGAGAAGATGTCGATAACAGCAATTTCCACTACGGAACAGCTCAGGTCAACGAGGTGCATGCCGCCAAGCATTATGGCGACGGAATCCTCTTCCCTAACCATGCCTCTGCTTTGCGTGCTCGTGGTGTGCGTGTAGAGGACCTCACCAGCGAACCACTCATGCTCAATGCGGTCGTGGATGTGGATGCCAAAAATCAGGTTATCCAACCACGTACCACTTTGGGCGCTATTTGTGCGGTGGAAGTGTCGGCAATTCCGGTCTTGGTCAACTCGGTCGAGACTGCTGAAGGCTACACCAGCGAGAACGAGGGACTATTACCTACGCTCTTCGTCGATCCTAATTACCATGGTGTATCTGCAGATGCAGTCGTAGGTGAGAGCTGGGAGGCTCCGCTGGTCAACATCAACGATGCGCTCGTGTATATGGACCGATACTTGCAGGATAATCCTATGTACCAGCGTGGTCAGGTGCTCGTCAAGCAGGGTACCTTGGACATCAGTGGACAGACATCTATCGGAGGCCGTCTGCGTGAGTGCTTTGTGCTCATTCGCAGCAATACTCGCGTCTATGGTGGCTATCCTTCCACCAACACAGGAACCAGTATCGAGAACCGTAGCCCACGTAAATACGAGACGCACCTTACCGGTAACTTGATTGATTATAAGAGTGATGAAGATCGCAATTACGACTACAATGCAACCCACATCGTGTCTATGTCAGGATCAGAGAATGCTACGTTGGATGGATTCCACATCATGTATGGTAATGCTACTTGGATCAACAGTGTGATTGAGGATGGTGATATGCCTCGTTACCGTATTGCCAATAGTCGTGGTGGTGGACTTATCGTCTCCGACGAGCAAGTGTCGCTGGACTTTGTGCAGCAGATTATGAGTGATCCAAATCGTCTGACGCATGTTCGCCACAATGTGGTGCGCAACTGTGTCTTTGCCAACAATACGGCTACCAATGGTTCGGCGGTCTATATCAATGTGCGCCACCACAAGGTGCACTTCGATTTTGTCAACTGCGCCTTCCGCAACAATACAGCCACTGTGCCCGAGGCTTATCCCGCAGGACCTAAGTCGTACTACGACGCTGAGCAAGAAACGTATGCCGGGTATAATGGCTGCGAGACGGGATACGACTCGCCTTGTACAGTCTTCCTATCTTCTCAGTATGCTGAGGGTAATCAGGTAGAAAGTGCGTTGGAGGCCACTTTCGATCACTGTGACTTTGTTAAGAACGTAGGTTATGCCATCGGTATCAGTGGTCTGCCGGGAACGACTGTTCATACGCCGGCTAATACGGATTTCTCTGCTGGTAGCCCTCAGTTGTTGGCTTTACAGAAGAATGATAATATTTCCGTCAAGATAACTAACTCGATTTTGTGGGCTAATGCAATCACGCCAAAGGCTGACTCGGAAGTGTTGGCAAACTATGAGAGTGACGGAAAAGATGTGCGCACATGGTATGCTCGTGGCATTGATCGTGATGCTGTTCGACGCGAGAATGGTGAGTTTGGTGCTATCTTTGGTATCGATAATATCAGCAGTCCGGAAGCACAAGCTGTGATGTTGGACCGATGGATGAATGGCTACGAGGACACAGAGGGACACACTCCTTTTACCGGCTATGCCATGCTGACCTATAGGGATGAGTCTAATCTTGGCACATATACGTTTCCTATTTTCCAAAACCCAACCAAAAACATTGGGGCTTCGCATGGCAAGCAGAATACCAAGTATGGTGGTGCATGCAGCTATATGCCCCGTAATATGAACCCAATTGTCAATGCGGCTATCAACTCTACACAACTATACGACTATGGCCGTGTTTCTCGTGCATATGGTGGTGCTGCGGATATTGGCTATATTGAGAATACCGAGCAGCCGTTGACGGGCACTGTTTATTATGTACGTGACTATACTGCTAACGGAACCAACACTGCTACTTACGACAAAGATGCCCACGACAATTTGACAGAAAATGCTAGTGGCTTGGGCATATACAACCAGTTTGGACAGTTGTTGGATGGCTCTACATGGGCACGAGCTGTCAACGGCAATGCTATTTATCCCGATAGCAAGGTCGGTCTGCAACATGCCGTGGATGAGGCATCAGAAGCATGGATCTCTGGCAGTAATAAGCAAGTGTGGGTCGCAGCAGGTTTATATCAACACGACAATACTACGAAAGACAAGAATGGTGATAACTCATGCTTTATCATCCGTGACCATGTTAATGTTTATGGAGCCTTCCCGAAGGTCGGTAATCCAAGTACTACCGAGCGTCACCCTCTGCTTTCTCAGTATATCTACAAACCGGACAATATTACGGCACGTATCGAGGATTACGAAACAATTCTCGAACCTCTTACAAAGACCGTAACTAAGAATTCCGCCAATCGCGTGCTTGGACAGCAGTATGCGAACAACCCTCACAAACCGGGATACTCAGACTACGACGGTTGTGAGTGGGATGGTTTCACCCTACGCCATGGTGTGCTGGATGTCAAAATGATCAACGACAATGTCGGCAACGGTGGTTCTGGTTTGGCCATTTACAAGAATGTCATCGCTCGCAATATGGTCATCACTGAGAATACAGAGTTCTTTGATGGTGAGTTCCGTGGTGGTGCTGTTTATATCGGTGGAGGTACAGCCGAGAACCTCTACATCATCAACAACGAGATGTACGGATGGGACTATACTAGAAACGAAAGGAAGAATACTGTCGCTGTAGGCTATGGCGGAGGAGCCTATCTCAGACACAATTGTACCATGTACAACTGTCTGGTGTATGGCAACGAGATTACATGCAATTATTCTGACGGAGCCGGACTCTTCCTTGATGGTACTGCTACCTTCTTCAACAACACCATTGTAAGCAACTCTGCTACAGGAAACACAAGTAGCATCGGAGGATTGGCAACATGGACTTCAGGTACAACCTCACAGCTTAACCTATACAACTGTATCATACATAGCAATATAGGTAAAAACGGATCCAGCATAGGCACCAAGGATATTGGCATACGTCAGAAAGGTGTAATCAACGTTATCAACTCGCTTGTTGAAGCCGGCACGAATGCTGGTTCCGGAGATAAGAAGATTGTATATGAGTCTTCTGTGCAACGCGAGGCGGATGCAACCAATATCTTCGCCAATGTGGTCGTCGGGGATTTCCTGCATTCCAACTATCGCCTGAAGGCAGACATAAATAACAAGGCTATCAACCAAGGAGAAGATAGCCCTGTTGTAGACGGCATTACCTACGATTTATCAAGTTATACGGACATGGACTATGCCGATCGTATCCAGGATTGTCGCATTGATATTGGTGCGTATGAGTTTAATGGCGCATACTTGATTGAACCTACGTTGAGAAATGATACTGCGTTCTACTATGTGACGGAAAATGGACGGGGCTTGTCCTCGGGAGCTGATCCTGCAAATGCGGCCTGTTGGCAGAAATTACAGAAAATATTGGATGCCGCAGGACGGTATCTGTATGATAATCCTACGAAAAAAATAGTGGTTAAGATTGCTGGTGATGCTGGTCATTCTGGCTTCAAATACCTGCCTACTCGGAATGCTGGTGAGAACGAATTAGAACAAGAGAACCCTCGTTTTTATTCATATATGATCCCTCACGGTGTGGAGTTGTGGGGTGGCTATTCGGATGTTTATAATGGTCCTACTGATCATGGTTTTTTGGATACGAATCGCTCTATCACAGGTAATCCATCGTATATCCGTGGCTGGCACGAGGAAGCCGGTGAAGAGGTTGATAGTTATCACTGTCTGACCTTTACCAATACTATTTATGACGAGGAAGGACTGCCTATCCTGACGCTTGGACAATTGGATCCGGAGAATCACCCAGACGATGATTCCGAGGTATCTTTGGCCAATATCGGTCGAAAGACGATTGTGGACGGTATCTTTATCACGGGTGGTAAGGCCACGGGCGAAGACGAAGAGTCACAGCGAGGTGGTGCTGCTGTGGTACCGGGATATGCTATCATCCGTAACTGTATCATCGAAAACAATGAGGCTTCGCAGCAGGGAGGTGCCCTCTATCTGCAAAAGGGCGCTATCGTGGACGGATGTCTCATCAAGAACAATACGGCCGGTGTAGAAGGTGGTGGTATCGCCGTAGAAGACTACACATACTTCGATGGTTCTACTACCAATCCGGACATGGAGCACGATTATCCGCTGATGCCTCGTATTGTCGGTTGTACCATGGTGCTCAACTCGGCCAAGCGTGGTGGTGGTATGAGTTTCCATACGCAGACACGTGCATATGCCGTAGTCTTGTGGCAGAACGATGCCAACGAGTACGACAACCTGTATGGTGTGTTCGAACCACAGCGATCTATTTCGCAAGATAATAACTTTGCCCAGTATCCACTGGCTTATTGTGCCGTGGAAAACGTGCGTGTGCCCGGTCTGGACAATATCAGTGTATCGTCGCGCAACGATGAAGGCGTGCGCTTCAAAACGGATGCGGCTACCTTGACCGCTAATGGCGTGGAGACAATTACCTATTCGGGCATGGATACACAGGATGTGGATACCTATTTTGGTATCGAGGACTTCTCGGTATTGGTGCGTACGGGTGTGCCGACTACCATGTTTGAGGAGTATCAGCCTATTTTCCGATATCGCGATGATGACTTCATGGACGTACCGCGTGTCTATGAGGATGAGGAAACACATGAGAAGATTGACTATATAGACATCGGTGCGCGAGCTGTAGGTAAGTTCATGCGTGTGCGTCCTGAGTTGGGACTGATTATGACGCGCCTTTTCGTCGTTCCGGCACATAATATCGACTATGCCACGGTCAAGAAGTTACAACTATTGGAGTCTTCATTAGACAATACAGAGAAGATATATTCGCAGCAGGGTAGTAGTTTTGCTTACCCGATGCAGCAATTGGACGATGCGCTCATGTACATCCGTGAGGCACGCAAACTGAAGGCTACTGCTGATGGTACAGACCCTCAGGGAAATGCATACCATACCGGTGAGTTTGCATTGCGCAACACGGTCTTCGAGATTTTCATCTCGGGTGGTACGTTCTACCCGATGCGTAACCTGCGAGGCGAGCAGGCGCAGTCGGCTGCCAGTACGTTCCTCGTGCCCGAAGGTGTGCATATCTTCGGCGGCCTGAACCTGGATGACATGAATGGCCCACGTTTGTACCGTTACTGTCAGGAGACGTCTGGTACCAAGACCGTGGGTACCGGCGTGAATGAGGTAGAATTGGACCCAATGACGACTACTGCAATTCGATTGTATCACCGTCGTCTCTACGACCTGAATGCCAACTCCATCATTGAGCCTTGGGAGCATGAAAACCAGACCATCCTTAGTGGTCAGGCTGTGAATGACCTCTCGGCCAGCGAGGAGACCAACTCCTATCACGTGGTCAGCATCATTGCTGCCGAGCAGTATGTCGGTGGTTTGCCGGACATAGGTTGTACCCCGATCACTTCTACTGACCCAAAGAGTGCTGGTATCAAACCGACTGAGGCCGGTAAGATGGTGGTGCTCGATGGTTTGCTGATTCAGGATGGTAGAGCGCACAGTTTCTCTACCGAGTTGATCAACCCATATGGCATTTTCAAAGGTGGTGGTTTATACGTTAATGGTTCATGGAAATCGGAAGGTGATGGCTCGGTAGGTGACCCATATACAGATGTGTTCTTGGATAATGCGAACCCATCTGAAAAAGATGACCACGACAGCCGCAAGATGGGTTATCGTAATATCCCTGTCACGTTGCGTGCCTGCAAGTTTATGAACAACGAAGGCGGTGAGGGTGCTGCTATCTGGAGCAATGGCCAGATAGAGATGTATTCTTGCTCATTCGAGGCAAACAAAGCCCATGCCGGCAGCGAGACAATCAACGACATGGAGCACCATTCGTCTATCACGCTGGATTATGAAGGTGAGGGGGGTGTGGTTTACACCAGCAATCTGCTGACAGCTGTCAATACGCTCTATGCTAACAACGAAGCCGAAATCGGTGGCGTAATCTACGCAGGTGGCAATGGTTCTGCCCTGTTGCTCAACTGCGACCTGGTGCGCAACAAGGCAACGCAGTATCCATGTCTCTATTACGATACGCCTAACTTCAAGACCGACGTGGTACCTGTCAATCTGCAACCTTGGCGTTGGCGTCCACAGATGAACATCAGTACCGTGTTCTGGGGCAACGAGGCGAGCAGCAATAATCTGGTGGCTAATCAGTGGAGCACATCCAGCGCCATCGACGAGCAACTCTGGTTCTGTGCCTACGAGCAGGGAGTCGGTCCCGATCCTATCTATGATAGCGACCCGCAGGATTGGAAAAACTATCGCAAGATTCCATTTGTTCAGACCGAGGGAATGACTATCGGTCGAATGTTCTCGGAGTATGAGTTTATCAACCCCGCAGATGATAGCCATGTCAATGGTGAGGCCGATGTGAATATGAATGTGATTATCGCTTCGACCAACGAGTCGGATGACGGACCTAATTTCGGTAATCCTTCTCTTGTGGCGGGTGTGGCCGGTTATACTCCATCGGCCGACTGGATGCCGGCGCGACAGAACAACCTGACCGACAATGGTTGGACCTATGTCAGCCAAACGGTATCCTACAATAGCGGAGAACATGAATATGAATGCCATATCAATACCTACGATGCTGACATTCCTGCTGAAGGTAAAAAGGCAGGACAGGTGATTGGTGATGGTGCTTATTGGGCAGCTGCCTACAACGATTATCTGCCGGAGAAGTTGATTGTTTTGGGAGAGATTCCATACATGCAGTTGGCTCAGTATTATCCGGGCCTGGATCCAGATACGTGGTTGCTCCGTGTGTCGAAAGATCCTAACCCATCGCAAAACCAAACATATATAGATATAGGTGTTTACGAGTATCAGCACGTGCTATTGAAGCCATCTACCTATGGTGAGACCGACATTCTCTGGGTATCTACCAAGGAGAAACCGGACAATGGTATCGCCGATGGCAGCGATTGGCATCACCCAACCAGCGACGTACAGCGTGCTATTGAGACCTTGTTGGCTTCACGCAACGATCACCATAAGGCTATCCATTTTGTGGAAGGTGACTATACGCCGGTCTATACGGTGTCCAACAATCTGGGCTTCCTTATCAATACGACCCACCTCAACGATGCGGTTAGCGTTCCGGATGATCAGCAGCATGGTGTCCTCTCGCTCACTTTCCGAGGTGGATTCAGCGCCGATGTGGAGAGCCAAAACGACCCATCTACCTGGGTTCGCGACTGGGAAGAATATCCATCCGTCGTTCGCTCGTCCGAGCGTGCCGGTATTTTGCCTTCTGTGATGGGATCGTTGTTCTACATTGCCGATGCGCACAATATCAAGAGTCAGCGTAGCGGCGACACTTTCGAGCATAAGTCAAAGTATGCAATCCCAAGAGTAGGAGGGGGTACTGATAATAATAGCGAGATTATTCCTATTACTTTTGATGGCCTTCAGATTAGCAATAGTCGTTCTACGGCAACGGCCAATGGTTCTGCTATCTACTATGCCGATCAGTATAAGTGGAACAATAAGGATTCGCATCATGATGGTGATTATATCGATTGGGAATATGCAAAAGGCCCATACGCTGAAAAAACCGAGTTCTTCCGTCCTGACACAGATGATCCTGACACATGGTCATATCCTGCAAAACTGACCATCAAGAACTGTGTCTTCTTTGCCAATGGTACGCGTAGCAACCAGGGTTCGCAGGGTGTGGCTGTCAGCATCGGTCGTGGTGCTGTGCATGGCGATGGTACTGCTGATAGCAAATTCTCTTACGGAAACGCTGATTTTGGTTCGCCACTGATCTACAATTGTCTTTTCCATAGCAATGCCGGCCGGTCTATCGATGCATACGACACGCGTATTGTCAACTGTACGTTTGCACTCAACGGAGGCGGTATCGAACTTAAAAATGAAAAGATAGATGGTATGTGGTCCAGCATATATACCTCAATGTTGTGGCGTAATGGTACGGAAGAATATACCATACCTGCTAATCATTTCGTGCAACATAACCTCATCTACAACTTCAACGAGGATGACAACGATGGAGTTTATGCGCAGATGAACCACTGGCTCAGCCATACCAATCATGATGTGGCAGACGGACCGAATTTCCGCAACCCTAACGAGACATTCCGTCTGGGTATTACTTCTGCCGCCACCAAGGCCGATGTGGAGACGATGCAATTGCGCAATTTCAACTTGATGCCGGGCATGAAAACGCTGACGGTGAACAATCGTGTGGCGCGTGCCAAGATTTATTACGATCAGGTTAGTACAGATGTTAACAATACATTGGCCAGTGCCGATGGTTTGGGCGCAAAACCGGATTGGAATGTCGCATGGACAGAGCTCACAGCTCCTGATATGCTCTTCAACGACTATGACCTGTCCGGTCCGATGAACATCGATATCATCACCAATGGCTATAGCCGCTACCGTGGTAAGGCTATCGAGTATGGTGCATACGAGTACAAGGGCGACCTGCAGCGTGTCATCTATGTCAATCCGTCATATAGCACCAATCTGGGTACGGGCCTGACATGGCAGACCGCGATGGAGCGTGGACGACTGCAGGAGGCCATCAACCTGGGTGCTGTCTATGCCAACAATAATCCAGGCTACGAGGCTTACGTATTCTGTAAAGCAGCTACCGGTACGGGTAATACCGTCATGCCTATTGGCGAGAGCGTGATGATGCGTCCGGGTGTGAATATCTACGGAAGTATCCATTCGGAGTTCCTCGACGAGGTGAACGGACTCACGGTGGAGGATTTCAACGTAGATTATGCCAACGCGCATAGTACCCAGATGATTGAAAACTTCGCCGAACTGGTACGTCAGCGTCGTTTGGGCCTCACCGAACCGACAACCAAGCGCACCATCATCAGCGGTATAGATGGTAGCAATACGCAGGACAAACCGTCACTCATCGATGGCTTTGAGGTGCGTCCGGAAACTACGCTCATCGATGGAGATGAAGTCTCTGTGCCTATCACGTCGCCGGCTGTAGTGCTTGGACCGGGTAACATCGGTTCTGCCCAATTGCCTATCGCTATTCGCAACTGTCTGATTCATGACTTCACCGCTACCACTGGCAATGTCGTGGAGATACGCAACGGTCTGCTGTACAACGTATTGCTTCGCGACAATACACTGGCTCCGGGCAATACGACGGGCTATCACACCCGAGTTGATAAGTTCGGATGGGTGCTCAACTGTACGTTGGATGCTGAGAATGCTGCGCGACTGATCAACTATGGTTCTGGTGCCAATGTCAGCCACTTGCACAACACACTCTATGGTACACGCACACAGACGACATTCTCTGCACCTCATGCTGTCAACAACAAGCAACCGTATGCTCCTTATTTCTCGGAAAATGGGTATGCACGCTATACGTTCGACGACCGTCGCAATATGTCTTACCAATTGCTGGAAACCAGCGAGGCCATCAATGGTACGCAACTTAGTGCTACGGAGGCCAATACGGATGTTACCGACTGGTTGACTGTTCCTGCTCTTACATCGGAAGATGTAGTGGCCCTGCACCGATATGTCGATTATACCCGTGACCTTGACCTGTTGGGCAATCCGCGTGTGTTGGATACTCAGTTGGACTATGGCTGTTACGAGACCTGGGCTACGCAAGAGGGGGCGCTCACTATCAATAACGATCGCGTAGCCGAGCAGTATGTGGCATCATCTTATGGCGGAAATATGTATCCGCACGAGGGTAGTGTCATGTATGTGAGCAAGCCGATCATTGTGGAGTCCGTTCCCGCCAATAAACTGGACCAGCGCGAACTCTTGTCGCGTATCGTACCGGGTTACTTCCTGTTGAAGGAGGGTACTGATGCGGCTGGTAACGCGGCCGGATGGTATGGTAGTGCAACGACTGGTACCGGTGTCGATAGACGCTATACCGGTGAGGGTGTGACCGAACTGCGACTCGCCTATGCTGCTGTGGAGCGCACTTTCCAGCAGCCGAACAATCTCGTTTCCCTGCCGTTTGACTACAACTATACACAGGTTCCTGATGCCGACGCTTATTGGTACGACGGTCAACTGCGTGCCGAGTGGAACTATCGCTTTGTGGCTCCGTCGGCCGATGGTAGCGAGTCGCCTTGCTGGCATACTGCCACCGGTCTTGTCCCTGCCAATCAGGGTGTCTATCTGCATCTGAATGATGAGATAACCAGCCCGGGAAAGACGCAACGTTTCACGTCACTTACCAGTGTCGCCAACGAGTATATCTATACCGAAAGAGATGGCAAGACCGTAGATCTCTATCAGTATGATGCAGGTAAGCAGAGCGATATACAGTCCAATGGACACCCACATTTCACCAGCAAGGAAAATATGGGTTGGAACCTTGTCGGACAGCCGTATATGGTTAGCAACTATATGACCGAGGAGAATACACAAGTTGAAAACTACTGGACCGATGCGTATTTGGCTCTGCAACCTTATCAGATGCACAAACCGCACGAGATGATTCTCTTCAAGACTGAAGAGGGCGTAGATAGTCAGTATGCTGCTATCTACCAGTCTTGGCTGGATGGGGCACAACTGGGCGCTGCTACGGGCTTTTTCACGCAGACATCGATTACCGAATGGAATGCAGACCGAATGGATGGCTATCGTCCGGTGGAGGAACTCCATTTCGGCTTGCCTAAACTGAAGGTGGCGCCAATGCCTGCTCCTGTTCGTCAAGAATCGTTGGACGACTGGTGGGGTGGAGCACATGATCCGGTAGCCGAACAGGATTTGGGACCGTGCAAAGTGACGGTTACCGATGGCCGACTGCGTTATCGTGTACCGGAAGGTGTATCCTCCGTGCAGGTATATTCGATGTTGGGACTCATGCTCTATCAGGCTGATCAGTCCGAACTGATTGACATCGAGTTGCCGGTCGGTACCTATGTCCTCACACTCATGTAACATAACTCCTTCGGACGGCAGTACGATGGGTATCATTTCATGAACCATATCGAAAAAATATAGCACTTATGTGTACTTACGAAACTTCAATCAAAAACTAATTATAAGCATTATGAAAACCAAAGTATTAAGCGTGGTGTTGCTGCTGACGAGCATGTTGGCAAGTGCACAGATTTCAGTCACAATCTATGATGACTGCAGTAAAAATGGTCAAA
>JAKSNQ010000037.1 GCA_024399615.1 Paludibacteraceae bacterium
AATAGATCTGGTGACGCACGGGAAATACAAGAAAACGGCCTAAACAAAGATATCCAAACCGCCACGTGGCGGTTGGCGGTTTGGGTTAATCCACAGAAATACAGCGCGTTAGAGAAACCGCCAAACCGCCAATGGCAGTTTTGGCATATAAAAAAGAATGCCGATACGTTTTTCTCCGGGAGTGAAGCGTGTGGCTGTGCAGGCAATGCGCAGGGGTGCCATCCTAAGTGTTATGCACACTTGGGAGCAAACGAAGGTGCAAAAGGAGGGAGACTGTCGGGAGGGTGTCGGAAGAGTGTCGAGAGGGTGTCGAGACTCGACCAAGCTCTTGCGACCCACGGCCGACCCACGGGAGACCCACGAGAGCGACTATTTATACTAAATTTCAGTATCAGATAAATAAGGTGCCAAAAAAGCACCGCGACTCATTTCTGAATCACGGTGCAAAGGTAGTGCAATTTTTTAAAATAAAGAATAGCGAATGGAAATGTTGGAGTTTTGAACGGAAGGCTATTAATTGAATATCGTTCGGATTAGAGAGTGTTTCCACCTACGCCGATCATGCCTTTCTCGTCAGCGGAAACCGTAACAGAAAGCCAACCTTCATAGGAGCTCAGGTCAGTATGATCAACATACTCGAAGTTTTGGAGCGTCTTATCGCCCTCTACCTTTTCCTTTGTGCAAACAAAGAGAATAGCATGGAGACCCTTCGTCTTCACTCCAGTCCAAACAGCCGCTTTGCCAGGCTCAACAAAACTAAAGAAATCTGCGCTCTCAATAGAACGGCACTTATCGTCGTGTGAGAAGAGGAAAGCAACGGTCTTCGAGTAATGGTTCTCTGCAGTAAGTACGCTGTTTTCGCGCTTGCAGCCAGACAAAACGATGGCCATAACTGCCATCAATGCAACAAAAAGCTTTTTCATTTTAAGTGATTTTTTAATATGTTAATAAAACAGTTAGTTATTACGTTTTGGATTACGAGGAAACCAGCCTTTCTCAACTCGATTACGCTGAGCAAAGACTTCACCAACTCCCCAGAAACTGCTGAAAGCAAACACTCCCAAAATAATGGAAATAACCTGATTGGGCACAAAGAGAGAACCCGCGGCCCCCACTATCCCCATGGCCAAAAAGGCCCACCATATATTCACACCAAAATAGTATTCACCCTTGATCACAAGCGGATGAAAGAGTCCTATACACAAAAAAGTAGCAGCCCCAATCAAAAGGCCGTCAAAAGACAATACCATCATTTTTTTACTTCAAGTTTCGACTTGGCTTCCAGCGCAAACATAACGTTCAGCCCCCATTTCGGCTGCAAAGGTACTGCTTTTTTTTGACATACGCAAATTTACAGCGCAAAAACAATAAGGATACGGCCCATAAATACAAAAAACTACAATCGGCGGAGGATATAGGCGCGCGTCTTGGGCAATCGCAGTAAGGCATGCAGCAGAAGCCTTGGCAGCAGCAAGGCCATCATTACGACCGATGCCATGCCGACCAGGGTAAGGATACCCAACGAATACATGGCCGGATGCTGCGCCACAACAAGAACACCAATCGATACCAGCATCATCAGGGCAGAGAGGTAGATTGATTGCTGGTATTGCTCCAACATCGGGCGGCCATGCTTCTGCTCGTAGAGAAGTCCCTCCAACACAAAAATAGTATAGTCATCGCCCTGGCCAAAGATAAATGTAGCCAAGATGACATTTACGATATTAAACTGTAAACCAAAGACTTGCATCACCGCAACGATAATCACCCAACTGAAAACCATCGGCAAAAACGCGACCAGTCCCAACAGCACACTACGGAAGCTGAAGCAGAGGAAAATCAGCACGATAAGTGAACAGATACTGCCCAGATAGTCAAAATTGTCGGACAAAGAGGTAGCAACAAACGAATTGAGCGCCGCACTATCAAACCGCCCGGGCCAAAGCGCAGCCAAGGTGTGGGGATCATGTGTGTCTGGAGGGGTGAATGGTGTCGTTATCCGTTGGATAAACGGCGCAAAAGCGCTTGGGAAAAATCCCTGCCGAGCCGCCTCTTCCCGAATCTGTTCAGCCACCTGTTCCGCATCGTGCTGCTGCCAATAGTCGTTCCATAACTGCAGGCGTCGAGCCAGTTCATCCCTGGCCGAAGAAGCCAGATAAGCCGGCTCGTCCGACACGGGTGACAAGGACTCAAACCAGGCGAAATCAGCCCTCTGTTGGTCGGTCATATAGTTGATATGAGACAAATTGGAGTCAAAAAGCGGACGCCTGATGACGAGCGGCACGCAGGCAGCCAACACTAGTCCGGCCAACACCACCCACGTCGTCCAACGATAGTAGCCCTCGGCTTTCGCCCGTGGCAATCGCAAAGGCAAATCGCGCACAGGCGTAGGTTCGGCGCTCATCAGGTGAGGCAAACAAAAAATGCAGAAGAGGATCGTTCCCAACATGTTGAAGGCCGCAAAGATACCCAACTGCTGCAAGGCAGGTGCATGCAAAGGGATGAGCGCCATGAAGGCACCCACCGTAGTGATATTACCAATCACAAGAGGCGAGATAACCTCCTGCAAGGTCTGCCGAACAGACGTCGTATATCGCTGATGCACAAGCAGATGCAACGGATAATTGACCGAGATACCCAGCAGTACGGAGCTGATACCCAAGACAATAATCGACACTTGTGTCGTGCACAAGGCCAATGCCGCCGCACCAAAAAGCCAACCGAAAACCAACGTCATGACGATGAGCACAATGTCCCTCCTGCGCGGGAAAGCATACAGCAAGAGGAGCAAAAGCAGGAGAGACGACAAGCCTATCGCCCATATCGTATCCGCCTTGATGCGCCTTGCGTTGCCTACGGCAATGACCGGCGCGCCCAAGAGTCGAACCGAGACAGCAGGATAGCGGGCCTCAATCTGCCGGCAGAGCGTGTTCAGCGAATCCACCAAGACCGCATTTCGAGCAGACTCTGTGCTGCCATTCGGCGAGTCGTAAAAAGCAAAGCCCATGCGATGGTCGGCCGTCATCATGTAGCCATCATATGCAGTAAAAGCGGAGGTGGAAGTCGACTGTGCTCCGGCATACTGCCCCATCGCTCCATACGATAACGGAATCAGTCGGAAAGGGTCCGCCATGACGGATGGCGTGAGAAAAGAGGTTCCCGGCATGGAGAGTATCGTGCGATCGGTAGCCAGCACCTGGGGCAAATGAGCCATAGCCGAATCCATGCGAACATAATCGCTGTCGCGCAAGAAATAGGGCAAATGGGCATAGATAAAATCCAAGCGCGCAAAGAATCCATCCATGTCCGGCTCGGTGATGGCATCGGGACAGAGGTCGGCCAACTCGTCAATGGCAGAACCGATAGAATCGGGGTCGTTTCCCGAGAAAATGAAAACGATACGCGAAGCTTCGTTCAACGACGAATAGACCTCCATCGACTCCGTGTACTCGGCATCCGAAGGCAGGAAATCCGAGATATCTTCGTGCAGATGCAGCGTAGAAACCAACCACAGCATGCCCACCAGCAGCACGGCAAACAAGGACCACAGCAGGGCGTGATGCCTGGTAAAATAGTCGTATATTTTAATGATTGCGTTCATCAATAAACTTGATAGGTTTGCGACTCTTGGCGGGGAAATTGATTTGCTGAATCAGGTCCACGGGCAGCACTTCGACCAGAGGTGCCACGCGCAGTCGTGCACGGAAACGATCCTTGAGGTCCTTGATAATAGCCGACTCCAGTTCAGAAATATTGTTGGTCAGTCGGGAATATGGGTAGTCCTTTTTCACTCCGACCCGCACCACGACCTCGTCGGTACCGGCAGCAGAGTCACGTACCACGACGACATAGTTCTGCACATAGTCCGCATTGTCCAAAACGTCGTTGATAGCTGGCGGATAGATGGTCGTACCCTTCAGTTTGATCATGTTATGTTTACGTCCCACGAGAGGCGTGAGTCGATAACTGTTTCGCCCGCACGCACATGGCTCGACAATCTTGGCCGCCATGTCTCCCGTACGGAAACGCAGCAATGGCATCGCCTCAACGCCAAGTGTGGTAGCTACAATCTCTCCCACTTCGCCATCCGCCACCGGTCTACCGTCCTCACCGATAATCTCGATAATGATCAGTTCGGGGTGTACGTGTCCTCCGCATGCATGTTCGCACTCGGAGAAGGTGGCCCCCATCTCGGTGGAGGAATAGGTGGCAAACAGTTGCACCTCAGGCCACTTGTCATGGATACGTTGTCCCAGCAGATTGAGCGAGAAATCCTGATTTCGCAGTCCCTCTCCGATGCCGATGATTCGACGAATCGTAGAGTGGCGGTAGTCGATACCGTTCTGCTCGGCATACTCGATCAGCCTCAAGATAAACGACGGCACGCACATGATGCTGTCGGGCTGGAGTCGCAAGATAGTGTCCCACTGCAGCTCCGGAATGCCATTTCCCACACGTATGACCCCAGCGCCCAGCTGACGCAATCCCATGAAATACGCCATTCCGGCCATAAACCGCTTATCGAGCGTGGTCATCAGTTGCAGGACGGAGTCGGCCGTGAGTCCGGCGCAGGCAAACGATTTGCACTCGTTGTACGCCAAGCGCTGCAGGTCCTTGTCCGAGCAGCCAAACGTGACCGGATCACCCATCGTTCCGCTGGTGGTGACATAATCGATGATTTTTTGCTTGGGGCAACAGAGGAAATCATCGTTATGTCGCTGCAAGTCCGCCTTTTCGGTAAAAGGCAGTCGCTGCAGGTCTTCTATCGTTCGGATGGATGACACATCAACCCCATTCTGGCGGAAAAGGCGCTGATAATAAGGCGAATGAGCCGACAAATAAGCCAATTGCTCACGCAGTTTTTCTTCCTGAAAAAGTTTTATTTTTTCTGCGCTTTCAAATTCAATATCCATTGTAGAAATTCGTTTTTCCATTGACGACATTCGGCCGTACCTTTGGTTTCAGAGGCTCCAAAACCATGTCCTCCTGTCTGATATTGTATATAGGTATGCTCCACTTTAGCCTCGGTCAGTGCCGAATCCAGGAGCATGCTGTTTTGGTATCTGACGATAGGGTCGTCCTGGCAGTTGACCAGAAAGACGGGCGGACAATCGGCAGGTATATTTTTCTCCAATGAGAGCTGTTCTCTCTTCTCGCGATCGAACTGTCCCCACCATCCGAAAACACCTCTTCTCGAACGTCGGTGAGTAAGCACGGGGTCAGACATCGTGACCACCGGATAGATGGGACACAAGAAATGCGGGCGGAACGGAGTGCGATTATAGAGGAAGGATGACATGGTCAGGTGGCCCCCAGCCGAGAATCCCATCACTCCAATCATGGTCGTATCGACCCCATCTTCGGCAGCATGCTCATAGACATACCGAAGCGCATCCTCCACGTCGGTAAGCATGGCCGGCCAGTGCCACCCGCATCCCAGCACGCGCAAGGCGGTCACGGTGGAAACAGTAGGAACACGGTAGCGCAGGACGTAGGCATTGATGCCCTCGCTCTGTAGCCATTGGGCAACGCCTATGCCCTCCGTCTCCATGTCCAGCCACGAATAACTGCCACCGGGGCAGACGACCACCGCGATACCGGTATTGTGTGACGCGTCGGCCAAAAAAGGAGTAACTCTATCGTGCGCCGACGCAGTCCAAACATCGGCGAAAATTAACAGCAAAGAAAACAAAATCAATCGTAGTCGCATATCCACTCCATATATTTTGCGCGAAACGCACGCGTACGCTCGCGATAATCAGTACCTAAAGACGTATCAGAAGGAGGTATCAACGGCATAATCGTAGCGCGCAGTTCGGCAGGGCGCCCCACGAAATAGGGCGTTTTCGACAAGGCCAAGAGGAAGCCCTGCAGCACAATCGGACAGATAGGCAGGTTCAGTTGCTCAGCCACAAAGAAAGCGCCCCTATGGAATCGTCCCACTTCGCCGTTAATCGTACGTGTACCCTCGGGGAAAATGCCCACAGAATAGCCTTTTTCCACATAAGACTGCAGAGTCGGGAAGAAATTGTCCACACCTTCTTCTATCGTAATAATTCCCATCGCCCGCGCAATCCGTCCAAAGAGGAAATTGTTCGCCACCCACTCTTTTCCGACCATCACCATCTTATCAGAAATGGAGAGCAGCAGGAGCACATCCAGCAGCGACGTGTGATTGGCAATAACTACCGACGGTCCATCGGCCCCCAAGGGTTTGGCCCCTGGGGCCAATCGCACCTGTACGCCGCGCCCGGGGAAGGTGTTCAGGAATCGCAACGACCCAATCGCCAGGACATGACGCAGTTTGGACAGTTTCTTTTCCGGGCAGAATAGCGAATACCATGCAAAAACGCAATTGCATGCGATGGCAAAACAGCCGAACAAGAGCGAATAGCAGACCGTTCGCCAATAGCGTCGAGGCAGTCCGTACACCACCGCCAAGAGGCAGAGGAAAGTATTCAGTATCGAAATGCGCGTGAAATCTTTCGCCGGCATAAAGAAGCTGACCCGCTCCTGCTGTGGCGGATAATAGACCCGAATCGGCACCGGCACAATCGGCGTACTGGCCCATGCAGAGAAGACGAGCAGCAGCAGCTCCGCCTCGTATCGGCGCGTCATCAAGTGCAATCCATGCAGATGCGCCAGCGGATAAACGCGAAATCCGGTCTGGGTATCCGGCAACTTCATGCCCGTCTGTACCCGAAACCAGAAATTAGAAAAGCGATTGGCAAACGTATTTTTGCCCGGCATGTTATCCTGCTCCAGCCCACGTGAGCCCATGATAATGGCCTCGGGCCGAACACGCGCCATTCGCAACATGGCCGGGATATCCTCAGGGAAATGCTGTCCGTCAGCGTCCAATGTCAGTACGTGCGTATAGCCCAACTCCTTGGCCTTCAGCAGCCCCCGCTTGAGGGCATAGCCTTTTCCTCGGTTTTGGGCATAAGCAACGATGGTCAACATGTCGCTATCAATGGCCTGCACCGCCTGCAACGAGCCGTCAGTAGGCCCGTCTGCAACCAGGATAACCGGCAGGTAAGCAAGTGTACGACGCACCACATCAGCTACAGTGCCGACGTTGTTGTAAGCAGGTATGACTGCACAAACTCTCATGAGTAAAGGCCGCCATTGATGTTAATACATTCGCCGGTGATATAAGAAGCCTGCTTCGAGCAGAGGAACGACACCAGCGACGCTACTTCTTCGGGCTCGCCGAAGCGTCCCGCAGGAATCATCATCTTCAGTTGGTCCTCAGGCAACCCATCCACCATATCCGTTTTGACGAATCCTGGTGCAACGGCATTGACCGTGATTTTCTTCTTGGCCACCTCTTGTGCCAAGGCCTTGGTAGCCGCAATCAGGCCGCCCTTTGAGGCCGAATAGTTGGTCTGTCCGGGCAGTCCCTTCAGTCCACTGAGCGACGCCATATTCACAATACGACCAAATCGATGACGAATCATGGTAGGAACGAGCGCCTTGGTCACATAGAAGAACGAGAACAGGTTGGTTTTCAGCACGTTCTCAAAGTCCTCATTTCCCAAGAACACCATCAGTTCATCCTTGCGAACACCGGCATTATTGACCAATACAGCGATATAATCATCGGGGTGAGCCGCCTGCCATGCCGTCAGATTCTGCTCGACAGCCTCGGCGTCCGACACGTCGAATTTGAGCAACTCGGCCTGTCCACCGGCCTCCTGTATCGCTGCGAGAGTGTGCTCTGCCTCCGCGTCGTTGGAACGGTAATTAATAATCACTTGAAAGCCATCTTGTGCCAATCGCATAGCGATGGCTCTGCCTATACCACGGCTTGCGCCGGTAACTAATGCATACATAAATTCAGTTTTTTAAGTAAGGGTTTCAGGGGTTTCAGGCGCCCTGGAGGCTGTTTGAGGGAGGTTGAGTGGCCCCTAAAAATTGAGCGGAAATAAATCCGGATATAGTAGTGCCCATGATGCCGTGCAGTATCATCGATTGTCCGGTCAGGAAGAGTCCGGGCAATGGTGTCTTCGGCATCAAGATAGTTGATTCGGGTGCGTTGCAGTCCTTGCAGACACCATATGAGGTGCCATTATGCGAAAGGAAATAGTTTTTCCAAGTCAATGGAGTGGAAGTCCAGACCTGTTCCACGGCGTCGGTGATGCCCGGTAGTGCCGTTTCGGCCAATGCCAAACACTGCGACAATATCTCTTTTTTGAACAGTTCGTAGTCCTGTCCACGATGTCCCACCTGCGTTCCGTCCCATTGCGCCACATTCGTCCATGCCATCGGCACAATGATATCCATCGCGTCCTGCTCCGGATAAGAGTGCAGGAGCAGATGCTCGACCGGAGGAGCATTATAGGACCAGATGTCCGCCCCCTCTTTGTGGACGTAGATAGGCACATCACGAAGGGAAAGGGAACCCTTTCGGAATTTGATATTGGCCGTGAAACTGCCCATCGAATCGACCAATTTGTCGATACGACGACGATACACCTTGCGCATGGAGGTGTTGTCCGACAACAGGTTCATCGTCTCCTGTGGATGTATAGCCGAGAGGACGATATCGGCCTCAATCACCTCTCCGGACTGCAATTGCACTCCCGCCGCCCGGCCATCTTTCTCCAAAATGCGAATGACGGTAGATGAACAACGAATGGAGCCCCCATGCGCCAAAACACCCCCTAACAAATGTTCAATAATCGGTGCACCGCCTTCACGCAGGCGATGGGAAGAGTACACGTAGCTATAGACAATCTCCGCGAAAGCGAACAAAGGTAAGGTCTCTCGATTCAGTTCGACCAGCATCGACGAGCCCGAAATGAGGTCTCGCAAGATCGGATCATCTATCGTCTTCTCCAACCACTGCCATGCGTTCTGTTCCCAATAGGGCATGGTCTCCTGTAGCGGACACTCCACTGCCTCGCGGCACACGCGCAACAGTTCATCGATATTGGTCTTCTGGTGCGGGAAGAGATCCTGCATGTAGCGAAGCCATCGTTCCTGACCATTGGGAATCACATATTGCTTATCGCCTAACCAAATCTCGTGCCCATCCAGCGGCGTCCATGCCAAGCGGTCCAATCCCAAGTCGTGGAAATACGGATAGAGGGGACCTCCCTCAGCCATACCTCCCACAAAATGGAAACCCGTATCGAATCGAATCCCGTCCCGATAAAAGGCTTGTAAGCTGCCTCCCGGACGCTTATCATGCTCAAGGATAGTGACACAGTCGCCCTGTTTTGACAAGAGATAGGATGTGACCAATCCACCCAATCCGGAACCGATAACTACCACACGTCTGCTCATACGACTGTCAATTTAAGTTGCACTGCGGGTTTGTCTTCTGCCAGGATTATGGCATCCATTCTGTCGTTTTTCCAACGCAGATCGATAGTCAACTGTTCGGGCTGGCCCGGACGCAACAACATCATAAACTTGCACACGCGTATAGCCGAAATGCGCAGTTCGCGCCCCAAGGCAATGCCAGCGCACCGGCGCACCATTTCGATATTGCATGCTCCGGGGGCAATAGGATTTCCGGGAAAATGTCCCTCATACACGGCACAGTCTGCCTGCAGTTCGACCACAAAGCGAGCCTGTTCCGATTCTATTTCTTTCTGTTTGATTATAAAGTAATTACGCATATCAGTCCACAATAAACACCTTGAGTCTTGCCTTCGCTACCATCTCTCCATTGACGTACGATTCCGCCTCGATGAGCGTGATATTGTCCATCTGCATCACCGGATTGACAAACGTCTCAATCGTCTCGTTCAACAGGGGGAGACGAAGGACAGTGAAGTCTTTCACATCGCCTATATATCCCTCATGCGGGTCTCCCTCGGCCTTCAGTCCAACCATTGCCGCAGCCGATTGAGCAATATGCTCCACCAATCCAGCCTCCAGCAAAATGCCGTCCATGTAGAACCAATTCGACTCACGCACCGTAAGCGTGGCCTTCACTCCATTCGCGGTCGCCTGCGCATCGTCCACCATCAGGATGGGATCACGTTGTGGTATCAGGTCGGTTATCATAAGGCGCGAATGATTAGGGTCGAATTGGTGCCTCCAAATCCGAACGAGTTACTCAAGAATGTATCAAAATGTGTATCCAGACGCATCGCAGGAATATTCAGCAATGCACTATCCTCATCCGGCGTCTCGAAGTTCAAATTAGGTGCGATGAAGTCGTTTTGCATCATCAGAATCGAATAGACGACCTCGCTGGCTCCAGCCATCCACATCTCGTGTCCGGTCTGGCTCTTTGTACTGGTCACGGGGATCATGCTGTCGCCTATCACGCTATAGATGGCTTTGGCCTCGTTTGTGTCGCCCACGGGAGTGGAAGTGGCATGCGCATTGATATATCCGATATCGCTCAGTTTTACTCCTGCATTCTCGATAGCCATCCTCAGCGAGCGCGCCGGTCCATCCACGTTGGGCACAGAAATATGGTCACCATTGGAGGAGAATCCATATCCGATGACCTCTGCGATGATATGCGCTCCACGGCGTACGGCATGCTCATATTCCTCCAGAACAACCGTGGCAGCACCACCCGATGGTACCAGACCATCGCGGTTCTTATCAAACGGACGCGACGCTTTGGTCGGTTCGTCTTCGCGAGTGGAAAAGGCAGAAATACCGTCAAAGGAAGCGACACCAAACTGGTTGATCTCCTGCGCACCACCGGTCACCACCATGGTCTCGAGACCATCGCGAATGAGCAGCGCGCCCAATCCGATAGCATGACTGCCACTGGCACATGCAGCCGAAAGGGTCAGATTGATGCCACGCAGATGAAACAGGCATCCCAGATTCATGGTCACCGTCGAGTTCATCGACTGGAAAATCGAGCCGACCCCACACATGGTCGTGTCCTTCATCTGTTTAACGCGTTCGTATGATTTTACGACAGCCTCTGCCGAGGAATCATTGCCGTAGATAACGCCCACATTTTCTCTCGCCAGCAAATCGGCATCGACGCCCGCATGGCGGAAGGCATCGCGCGTAGCACAATAGGCATACAAAGCCTGCTCAGGCATCATCGCACGCGAATGGCGATTCAACTCGGCTTTCAGGTCGGGCATGGGTACGGTACCGGTCAGGCAACTGCGAAAACCGGTGGCACGACGCGCTTCGTCCATGATAATACCGGACTTGCCATCATAAAGCGACTGACGAACATCTTCAAGGGTTTGTCCCAGGCAGGAATAGATACCCATACCTGTAATCACAACTCTTTTCATATTAATCGGGAAGGGCCCTGAACAAGCAAGGCCACGTATTTTAATGGGTGATTGTATATTTAATATTAATAAATTCAATGGTTGTCGTGTCGCCAGTCGGTTCGGTCAGCAGCACCTGCCGTGCCACACCATCGGCAGCAAACACGATACGAATGGATGAAAAGAAACGCTTCATCTGTTTCTTGCGCGGAACCATCGTCAGTTCCTGTTCGTTCCATTCCATTTGGAAAAGTTCCTCCGCCCCTTCCATTCTGCCACTCACAGCCTGCTTGATCAGGGCCAGCATTTGGTCAGGTAAGCGCAGATTTTCCAGTCCGTCATAGATCCAACGGATCTCATCCGGTGCGGAAAACTCAAACGAGCCCATCCGTATCTCCGGTTCCTGCAACATCGCCGAGGTTCGAGTCTGGCGAAACCGCGAGGATGCGGTAGCCAGCGGTGCTATTTGCACCTGTGCCCAGGCAGACATGCTGCACAGGAGAAGGAATATGAAGTAAATCTTTTTCATTTAGCCACAAAAAAACAACCTAACAGGATGAGCGCTAAGCCCAGCCACTGGAATCCACTCACGGTCTCATGCAAAAAGAGCATGGCCGCAACGGTTCCGAACACAAAACTCAGGGCAGTCAGCGGGTAAGCACTGGAAAAGGGGAAATGTCGCAGGATGTACATCCACAGCAGTCCAGCTCCGAGCATCATGATTCCGCATCCAAGCAGCCACCAGTTCAGCAACAGCGAATGCACGAAAAACGACCAAGCCGACAGACTCTTGTCCATCTGCGCCACTGCCATTTTCAGCAGCAACTGGCCACCACACAACAGTAGGCTCTGCAACACCGACAACCCTATCAGTCTCCACATACGATACAAGCTTTAGCTATGTCATGAGCAGGATGGTCGATCTGCTCCAACAGGGTTTGCCACTGTGCATCAGTCTCGTCAAAGGCACATACCAGCACATTCCGTGCCAAGCCTGTCATTATCAGTAATGCCGCATCACTTTTTGCAGCCGCCAGAGTGTCGGCACTTGATACCAAAGTTGAGTTGTAGCCTTTGCAGTGGAGCAGCCTTGCCAACATACCAGCCGCGCAGTTATGAGTCGAACTCATGAACTGAGCAGGCGAGAGGTCGGTCTCCCCCTGTGTGGTTAGCTGTTCGAGCAACTGCATGGTCGGCTGCATGCCTCCCCATTGTGTACCCACAATGATAGCGTCCGGCACTTCTATCGAGGCCATCTCCAGGGCTTTATGTGCCACAACCACCAATTGTCGCAACATCGGCGTCAGGCGGCGCGCCTGCATCGCAGGGATATAAGGCTTGTAGTCCAACGAGCCATCGCTCACCATATCGCGCGTCATCTTCAGTTGGGTCACGACTGTATCTTCGGGTAAGCTGACTGCTTCACGACCGATCAAGACCGAACTGTCGTTTCCACCAAATCCGAAAGCGTTGCTCAGCACAAAGTCATAACCATGCTCCTGCATACGCATCAAGGCGAAAATCAGTTCGATACTTCCGCTGGCAGAGGTGGTGTGTCCCGTCAGAGGTTTGGTGGACTCGATGTATGGAGTCGATTGCGTATCGAAAGGCAGACATCGATCACCGAACAAGCGATGGATAGCACATAGTTCACTGGCATCATTATTGGGTGTAGCCGTACCATGCGCATTGATATAAGGGACCTGTTCAGGTCGAACGCCAGCCATCTGCAAAGCAGCACGCATGGCGTCGTATGCTCCATCTCCTTCCGGCGAAGAGGCCGTCTGATGATAGGCATCGCAGCAGTTGCCATAGCCGGCAATATATCCATATATTTTCGCTCCTCGCTCGCGTGCGCAATCAGCATCCTCCAGTACCAGATATGCCGCACCTTCCCCCAAGTTGATACCATCACGGTCATCGGCAAAAGGACGACACACATGCTCCGACAAGATTCCCAATGAGGCGAAACCATTCAAGTGGAACAGGGTCATTGCCTCTGTGCCACCTACCACAACTCGCTTAGCAGCGCCAATGCGCAGTATGCCCGCTCCGTGAATGAGAGCATTCAATGCAGATGAGCAGGCCGTTGATACCGTCGTATAGTCGGCCAACGAGAAACATTGCGCCAACATCGCTGAGGTCATGTCAGCCTCGTGTTGCCATATCGACTCGATCTGTGCATAGTCTCCCTGCCGCCATTGGGCATAATGCCGTTCGGTAACATCCATACCTCCCACCGTCGTACCATTGATCAGCGGTACTGACTTGAGTTGGTCAGTCGTCAGGTGCGAGTCGGCCAGTGCTTCGTCCAATGCCAACATGCCCAACAAGACGTTGCGTGACAACTCTTCGTCAGGATTTTGGCGCGCCAACAAAGCCAACTGTCGGTTCGACAGTCCCACTTCGCCTATCGGCCACTCCTTATGAATAGTAGGCAAGGTTTGCGCAGGCAACACAGCTGAGTCGCCCGAGAGCAATCGCTCACGATTCTCCTCCACGCCTATGCCCAACGCAGAAATGATGCCTATGCCCGTAATAGCTATCGTCATTACTTGGTACGATGTTCGGTAACATACGCAGCCATTGCATCGATGCTGGCCAAAGCAGCCTTTGATGCCTGCTTGTCAGCGAACTTGATGCCATACTGCTTGTCCAAAATCATGATTAATTCCAATGCGTCAATCGAGTCCAGTCCCAGACCTTCGCCAAACAAAGGTGCTGCATCTTCGATATCAGCCGGAGTCATATCCTCCAGGTTCAACGCATCAATAATCTGCTCTTTCAGTTGTAATTTTAATTGTTCCATAATATCTTAATTCTTAACATTTTACTTTAAACGCCACATTCGCACAATAGTGCGTACTGTCGCTGCATTCCACCCATCCTATGATAGCCTGCGTCGCATTTTCAGCAAGCGTCACCTCAGCCAACGGATGCAACTGCTCTTCCGAATCCAGGATATAGCAAAGAGTTGCTCCCATCAGGTGGTGACGAATGGCAATCTCCCCTGTGACGATATTGGGCAATGTGTACACAAACAAGGCCGGAGATGGGTAATAATTGTCGGTATCCTCGATTGTAGCCTGATAGTCCGTATCGTTTTTCAGCGACGCCGACCGATTGCCCAAAATCAGGTCACAATGCTCTGTGTCCAGTTCCATGTCCGGGCAAAACGCCTTCACTTTCTGTAAGAGGAGCTCCACAGCTACAAACCCCAAACGCGAGAGTAGGTCCATCTTGAAGAACTTCGGCCAATCGCCAACCTTCTCGCGATACAACGCCACCAGATCCGTTGACGCATCCAATCTCACCTCGGCAACCGTTTCCCAGCCATAGGAAGCTGTCTTAGCAGCAATATCGTCCTGAACCGGTTGCGTCTTTGACACGTTCCAAGCCACCGCCGCATTGACTCCCCCGAATCCGCTCAGCATTTTCACCAAGGCATGCTTATTCGTAGAGCGGACGTCTTTCGACACATTGACCGCATAGGTCGTTCCCTGTTCGCGATAGCCGGCTGTGGGCAGGATTTGTCCATCAGCCAAAGCATGCAGACTGAGTATCGTCTCCAACAGACCAGCAGCTCCCATCGTGTGTCCATAGACCCCCTTCAGCGCCGTAACCGGCACGTCTGTCAGTCCAGCCCGATATAGTGCAATAGACTCCATCTCGTCGTTATAGGCCGTACCGGTGCCATGAACGGATACCACAGCCAATTCCCTTTCCGTCACATAACCCAGCATGTCCTGCAGGCAACGCAGGCTCCCCTCTGCCGTACGACTCGGGCCGGAGATATGATTGGCATCGTTATGAACCGAGCCTCCCAACAGCTGCCAACCTAATCCGGAGCACGAACGGCTAAGGATCATACAAGCAGCCGCCTCACCGGCATTCAGTCCGCTACGATCTTTGTCAAATGGTGCACAACGCTCCTCGCTCAATGCCTTGAAGCATTGGAACCCGCTGATGATAAACTTACACTGCACGTCACAGCCTACCACCACCGCTTTCTCATACGTTCCCGACTCCAATAATCGTTGTGCAACAAACTGCGCACTCACACCCGAGGTACATGCCGTCGAAACCACTATCGGAGCCACATGATTGCCAAAATACTGAGCAATATGTTGCGCCGAATCGAACATCGAACACCAAATATCACCCTTTGTACTGGACACTATAAACACGCATTCGTCCCCGTCAACGGGTATCGCCTCCTGACGCAGGGCTCCCTCCACCGCACGAATGCAGAGACTTTCAAACAGCGTATAACCCGCTATCCGATAGGACGACATGTCCAGCAATGACGCCATCACCGGCGTCATCAGCGCCTCGTCATGCACCGACTCGTGCATGCGAAGACGACAATCTCCCTGCCCTATGGCAGACAAATTCGCCTCGCAACCCTCGCCCAGAGGAGTGATGATATGATCCGAATGCAAGTAAATCATTTCCAAAATTCGTAAAAATGAAACCACTGGCGAGGATAGCGCTCCAGCATCTCCTCAATGGTGGTTACATATTGTTCCGCCAGCCAATCGACACGAGCCAAACGTTGCATAGACGAATAGTCCCCCGATGCCAACGCGCGCACATGTAACGTATATTCGCCCGCGCGCTCACGCATCATAAATAAGGTGACGACCGGAACACGCTCTGCCACCGCTATACGAAACGGCCCTTCCGGCCAATTCGCAGACTCGCCCAGGATAGGCTTGCTGATAGCTTTTGTACCAAAAAACAACCGATCGGCATGCACCGACAGAATATTTCCATCGCTGAGCGCATTATGCATCTCCAACACATGACTACCATCTTGGCGAACAGGTATGATGTGCAATCCCATACGCTCGAAAGCCTCACGACGATTCTCATTCACCGTCTCCGTATCACCTACATGCACCAGTACATACATTGGCTTCGGCATCTGAAAACTATAGCCAGCCAGTTCCTGATTGCCTATATGTGAACTGAGCACCATGAATCCGTCCGAACGGTTCGTCAATTCGTCCAGCACTTCCGCGCCCTCGATACGAACGCGGATATGCCGCCCCGAATATGCCGCAAAACGGTCCAAAATAGCCTTGCCAAACTCCAGATACGTCAAGTACAGATTGCCGGCACACCAAAGCCAATGTCGCAAACCCGAACGGCCCGAACATGGACGAAGGTTCCAATAATGCCAAATACCGCGACGGCCGGCATGGCCGAACGCAATATAAAACACAATCCACACCCACACAACCGGATACAAAACCACCGGATGGATATGACGAAACATCGATATCAGGCTTTCCTGCATCCATTTCGTTCCACCGGTCTTTCCAGACCACTTTTTGTCGGTGCGATCTTGTTCAGGATTAGCCGACATGCTTCATCAGCAAATCATAAAAGTCACCCAGCGTCTTTACGCCCATCAGTTCCTCTTTTTCCAATTTGAATCCAAACTCCTCGTGCACACGCACAATGATATCCACCATATCCAAACTGTCAATGCCAATCTCCGTCGTGATCAACTTATCCTCACCCAACTTCGATGCTTCAATCTCAAAATCTTCTACCAAAAACTGGTTAACTTTTGCTACTACTTCTTCTCTTGTCATAATATTATTTTCGATTTATTGTTTTTTCTTACACACCAGGATGCTGTGGCCACCCATACCTATCGCATCGTGGATAGCCTCAATCTCCAGCCCCGCCTCCTGAATCAGGCGAGTCATATCGTCCGTGTTATACATTTTGCTATTGCCGTTCGCCAAAGCCGTGAAGTACAGACTGGTCATCGCCAGACAGAACGCCGCAGGCGTATATTTCTGTCTGTCCCACAGCGTCTCCATGATATACAAGCGATTGCTATCATCCATGATCTGTGCCGCACGACGAAGGATGCTCACAATCTCACTCTCGCCAAAGCAGTCCAAAAACTGGCTCATCCAGATCACGTCATAGTGTGCAGCCGTAGGGAACGCATCGCTCTCGTCCAGCAGGTTCATGCCATATCCATGAATACGGCTCTCGCCCACATGTCCCCGGGTCTGCTCACGCATCATGCCCAACTGCTGCTTCAGGTCACATATCGTTACTTCCGCATCAGCGACACGTTCGGTCACAAATCGTGCGAACTTACCGGTGTTGCCACCTACGTCCAGAAGGTGTTTGCCACCTTCTCGGAAAATGATATCCACCGCCTCATCAAAAGAGTGGTCTGAATAATAGTGATCAAAACCAAACCACGACTGCTGAACCTGTGGTGGCAACGAGCTCAGTCCTTCATATATCGTAGGCCAGTCACCAAAATGCTTCAATCCGGCCGGACGTCCCTCTTCCAGCGACTTGTCCAGCACAAACCAGCCCTCATAGTTCACATCATGATTGAAATCGATATCTGCTGAGATCAGCTCGTCCTGCAACAGGAACCAACCCACTTTCGCCAAGCGATAGGTATCACTTGCCGCATCTATCAGCACCACGTGCATTGTCAGGGAAGCCTCCATCAGGCACTTCACAGCATAGTCGCTCAGCCCGGTGCGTGAGACAATTTCGGATGCCGTCAGACCATTATCCGAATCGTGCAACATCTGCAGGATGCCATACTTACGCATCAGGCGTGATACCTGAAAAACCACAGGGCCCCACGAATACAAGTGAGCCAACTGTTGTGCTGTCTTCGCGGAGAATTGTTCCTTTGAATAGGCTTTCTCCAGTTCAGGAAAGAGTGTCATAATGTCATCAAATATCGTTTTACTTTCTCTATATCTTCATAAAATGGGGTATCCTCCAAGATCGTTGGAGTCAGCGCACGCAGCGCATCATACAATTCACCGGTCGTGTTGCTCAAGCGTCCACGCATCTGCAAGCAGTCCGTCGCTTGCGCCAAAGCCATCATCAGAATCGTCATCACCTGATAGGCGTTCTCTATCACGTGTTTACACAATAGCGCCGAGTTCGTACCCATCGACACGATATCCTGGTTGTCGTTGTTGTTAGGTATCGAGTGAACATAGTTCGGCATCGCCAACGTTTGGCTCTCTGCCGTTGTGCTCGTCGCAGTAAACTGACAAGCCTGCATTCCGTAGTTCAGACCCAACGTACCCATATTCAGGAATGGTGGCAAGATACCATTGATTCGGTCGTGGAACAGATAATTCAACTGACGCTCAGCTGTCATCGTCAGGCGCACCAAGGCAATCTTCACCTTGTCTTCCTCCAGCGAGATATAGTCGCCATGGAAATTGCCGCCATGGAACACATTTCCTGCTTCCGGGTCCACTATCGGATTATCCGACGCCGCATTCAGTTCCTCCTCGATTACCCGCCGTGCATTCTCCAAAGTTTCATGAATAGGTCCCAGAATCTGAGGCAGGCATCGCAATGAATAATAGGCCTGAACCTTGTCGGTAAACACTTTCACATCTTTATGACCATGGTCATACAACGCATGTTCACGTTTCTTCAGGCACTTGCTCGTGGCTGCAATCTGACGCATCTGTTCTGCCACATACTGCTGTCCATAGTGTCGACGACAGCGGTTCAGAGGTTCCGAAATAGAGTCGTCATAACTCTCCGCTATCTCGTTCATCCACACACCACTCACGATTGCCCAACGGAGCAGATTCTCGGCATGCAGTTGGTTCACCGCACCTATACCAGTCATCACACTCGTACCATTCGTTGCACTCAAGCCCTCGCGAATATGAATTGACAGCGGCTTCAGGCCCTCGGCTTCCATCACCTCACTCGTTGGTTTCCACTCGCCTCGGTAATGCACTTTTCCCTCTCCAATCATGCACAATGCGATATGCGCCAACTGAACCAAGTCACCACTCGCGCCTACGCTACCATGCTCCGGGATAAAAGGAAAGATATTCTTGTTGATAAACGACTGCAACAGCAATACCGCCTCGACATGAATACCACTCTTACTTTGCACAAAACTGCCCAAACGAGCCACCATCGCAGCCTTCACATATTCGTCTGCCAACGGAGCACCCGCACCTGTAGAGTGACTGCGAATGATATTGTACTGCAGCGCCTCCAGATACTCATCCTCCACACGCCATTGCGCCATCGGGCCAAAGCCCGTATTGATGCCATAAATAATCTTCTCTTGGGCAAACTGTGCCAAGAACTGATGACAGTTCTCAATCTTCTTCAGATCTTCTGCCGGCACCTCCAGTGCCTCGCCCTGATACAGGAGACCATGTATTTGTTCCAGTGTTATTTGCATATCGTTTTCGTAACGCCCATCAGGCATTCGTTTTCATTTTCATTTTTCATTGGATTCAGTATGCTTCGCCTGCCCTGAGTGTGCCAAAGGGGACTTTTTCGGAACATTATCAAATCCATACTTATAGGTCTGCATCAGTTCTCCGGTCATCATCGTTCGCGAAAAACCGCCGTCATTGTACAGCGTCTGCATCGTCAACTTGCGTGTCAAATCAGAAAAGAGCGCCACGCACAGGTCGGCACAATCCTCCGCTCCCGACGAGCCCAATGGTGACAGTTCGTTCGCATACTGATAGAAATATTCCATCTCTTGCCATTGTCCACCCGCCTTTGTCGGCACAGCCGACTGACAGATTGCATTCACTCGCACCCCGTTGTGCTTGCCATAAACGGCACCCATCTGACGAACTATCGATTCCAGCAGCGCCTTTGCATCCGCCATGTCATTATACCCCTCAAAATAGCGTTCCGAAGCCATATATGTCAGCGTCACCACGCTTCCCCCCGCAGCCATTGCATCCTGTTCCAGCGAAGCCTGAAGCAGTTTATGGAAACTCAGCGCCGAGATATCAATCGTCTTCAGGAAATAATCGTAATTCACCTCCTCATAGCTCTTATGACGACGCAGGTTCTGGCTCTGAGCCACCGCATGAAGGATAAAATCAATCTTACCTCCCAATCGTTCTTGCGCCTCAGACAACAGTCGGTTCAACTCCTCTTTTCTCGTCGCATCGCACGCAATCAACGGCACCCCCCAATCTGAGGCCACCTTACTCACCGTTCCCAGCTCCAATGCCGCCGACGTATTCGTCAGCACAATCTTCGCCCCCGCGTCCAGACAATGGCGCGCCACAGCATATGCCAACGATTGCTCGTTCAGCACCCCAAAAATCAAGCCTCGCTTACCACTTAATATCTGACACTGCATACTCATTTCTCCATCCTTGGCTCCAGACACAATCGACTCTATCAAAAGGCTGTTTTGTATTTTATTCTAAAGAATACCGACAGCGGTCCATTCGGTGAAAATCGTCCAACAATAAATTGACTAATTATCAAATAGAGTGCAAAGATAACAATTTTTTTTGACATAACAACTATTTTCACTCCAAAAACAGATGAATTATTGTTTTTTTTGCTCAAAAAGTACAATTTTTGTCTTCTTTTGCCCTATTTTTTACTTCTTTTTTCAAAAAAACGCTTAAAATTTGTTCAGTCCAAAATTTTTCTGTAATTTTGCAGTCGATATGATGAAAAACCGCCCGAATAGTTCCCTTCAGTCACTCCACATAGTGGCCTATACTCGCAACGGATTTACCGACAAGTTCGGCATCCCTCGTCAGAGTCGCGATGGTTCGCTGTTGCTCACCCGAATTGTCTTCACTCCCGATTTTCGAGTACGTGAAGCTTTGCGTGGTATCGAAGGCTATTCTCACCTCTGGTTGCTATGGGGATTTTCAGACCTGAATAATGCCGACATGTCCGACAGTCCACTCCACTGGTCTCCCACAGTCCGTCCGCCTCGCTTAGGGGGCAACACCCGCATGGGAGTGTTCGCCACCCGATCGCCATATCGCCCTAATCCGATTGGATTGACCTCCGTCCGATTGCTGCGCGTCGAGGAAAGCGATGAGGGTTTGACATTGCTGGTCAGTGGGGCCGATTTATTAGACGGCACACCTATCTACGACATCAAACCATATCTGAGTTTTTCAGACTCGCATCCTGATGCCGTCAATGGGTTCGCCGAGGCGCCCAAAGACTATCATCTCCCCGTCGTTTTTTCCCCAGAGGCAGAGCGGGAGTGTTCGGCTATCAAAGCGGAGCTCATCGAGATTCTTTCACAGGATCCAAGACCGGCCTATCAGGACAATCCCGACCGCATCTATGGACTCACATACAGCCATCATGAGGTCAAGTTTTTGGTTAAAAACCAAATAGTACATGTTTTTCATGTATCAAAAACAGAAAATCAACATCATAAAGACATATGACAAAGCACATTTTTTTCACCATTTTAACCTGCCTTGTTGCCCTATTCACATGGGCAGATTGTACAGTCTATTACGCAGGGAACTACAGCCAGCCCAAGGCCTATGCATGGACTGCCGGCGGCGAGATGTCGTGGCCAGGACAAGCCATGACACGTACCGAGTACACATTTAACGGGCGCCCGATATTTACTATCACTTTTTCACAAAACTACGAGAAAATAATTTTTAACGAAAACGGTTCACAGACGGCCGACCTCATCAACCAATGCGGCGATCTTTATGATGAGACATGCGACCGCTGGGTGCCCTATTCCGGCACGGGCGACCTGACAGATGGCGGCTGCCAAACCGAGGAGGGTGTAGTAGGTGTTCCCGCTGAGTACGAGGGCGTCATGCTGCAGGCATTTTACTGGGACAGTTATCGCGTGAGCAAGTATAGCAACACCAAGTGGAACACACTCCAGAACCAAGTGGATGCCATCGGCAACACTTTTGACCTCATCTGGTTGCCCCCTTCAGGCAATGGTGGCGGCGTCGGTTATTACACCAAGACCTACAGCAATCAATCCAGCGATTGGGGCAGTTCATCGGCTCTCAAGACACTCATCGGTTCGCTACACGAGCGCGATGTTAAGGTGATTGCTGATATCGTTGTCAATCACCGTCAGTCGTCTACCGGATGGGCCAAAGGATTCACACGCGAGATTTTCGGCACCGATACATTCACCATTACCAGCCAACATATCTGTTCAAATGACGAGGCAGCGACCAACGCCTCTTCCGACAGCCGCAACCTGCAATATGGAGCAGCCGACACCGGTGATAATGATGGTGGTTGCCGCGACCTCGACCATACCAGCGAGTACGTGCAGAACTACATTCAACGCTACCTTGCGTGGATGAAGGAGGAGATGGGATATGACGGTTGGCGTTATGACATGGTCAAAGGTTATCGTGGTAAATACGTCAGCATGTACAACCTCAGCTCCGAGCCATTTTTCTCGGTAGGTGAATACTGGGACGGTTCGGCCAACAACCTCAAGACCTACCTCAAATCGACATCGTACAACACGACCGTCTTTGACTTCTGCCTCAAGTATAAACTCAACAGTTCGATTGGCAAGGGCAACTACAACGGCCTGGCCGGTGCAGGCATGCGAGGCATAGGCATGGAGAAATATGCGGTTACGTTCATCGATAACCACGACACCTTCGAGCGATCAGACAATCAGGCAGACGAATTTATCGGTTACAACAAGGTGCTGAGCAACTATAAACGCCAGATTTTACAAGCAAACGCCTATATCCTGCTGCTCCCGGGCACACCTTGCGTCAGCTGGCCACACTGGTACACTTTCCCTGACGATATAGCCGCCCTCGTTGCTCTGCGCAAAGCAGCCGGCATCCACAGCGAGTCGGTCGTTACCGACGAGTCAGCCAGCAGTAATGCTTATACTGCTACCATCACAGGCCACCACGGCAGCGTCATCCTGCGCATGGGAACAGGCCGCAGCACGGATGTACCAAGTGGCTATTTCCTGGCTATTCAAGGACTTAACATGGATATCTACGCATCTTCCGACGTTGATTACAGCCCATTTGTCATCACCGGAGTCGAAGACGTTATCGCACCTGAGCATCAGGCTCAGAAGAACTTTGAGAATGGTCAGATTATCATCCGTCAAGGCGAGCGCACGTACAATATATTAGGTCAATCTATTCGATAATTCTCAG
>JAKSNQ010000038.1 GCA_024399615.1 Paludibacteraceae bacterium
GCAAAAGCGCTTATTGCTAAGCCCATTGCAGCAATGAAAGAAAAAAGTTTCTTCATTTTGTTGAGTTTTTTGGGATTAATAGATTAGAACATCTTCGGTGAGGACTCGTCCTCTTCGATTCGTTCCGTTAAGTAAAAAATTTGGTTGTTAATATAATTGTTATTTATTTGTCTTGCGGTCGGTATCGAGCCAGGAAGGATCGGCCTACTCCACCCGTTGTCCGAGCATATTGTAAATCACGCCATCGCGGAGGATTAGCACTTGACCATTCTCGACACATTTCAGCACAAGAGATTGGTTGCTGTCCAGGTTCTCCAAAGCAGTTGGCTCCATCACTTTTACGCGAACCACAGGACTTGGAGCTGTCAAACCATTGTCTGCAGTAGCTTTTACGCGCAAATAATACACACCCGGCTCTACATTCTCGTATGTATAACAATAGGTGTAAGCATCTGTCGTAGCCTTCTTGGTGGCACGAGGAGCAAATCCATCGGAAGTGGAGCGCTCCACCGTGAATCCGGAAGACTGCTGTTGTTGCCAACAAACCGTGAGAGCAGACCCATAGATCACATCACCATCGCATGGCGAAATGATGGTAGGCACAGGAACGAGCAAGGCTTCCGTCCGGAACTGCACCGATGCGGCATTGACGGTTACACCCGAGAAAGTGACGGTAGCGCGGGCATAATAGATGGTAGAGGCCTTGAGGGTGGAGTCCGGCACGGTCAAGTGAGGCACGGCAGCATGCGCCGAATAAACCATCTTGGAGGCCGCGAAACTATTGTCGGAACATATCTCAAAGAGATAGTCTGCGGAAGGATCAGCCACACTATCGGTAGTAATCGTCAGCGTCAGACTGCAGTCACGCTCGCCATCGGCAGGCGACTGGATATGGTACTGCGTGCCCGAGAAACTATAAATGGCCGAATATGCATCCTTCTTATTAATACTGCGCGTGCACACGCGCCAGTAGTAGGTCTCGTTGGACTGCAGCCACTCGATATCCCCTACGAAAAAAGAAGGTACGATGGTCTCATGTTCGTAGTCGAGCGTCGAGAAATCGGCCGATTTAGAGAGTTGGAAGAAATAGGAATCGGCACTCTGTGCAGGTTGCCAAGAGAATCGACAGGGCAGCAAGATGTCGGCACCATTTTGGGGGAAGGTGAGTGTGGCAGCTTGCGAATCATCCGTCACGGTCGTGGTGCCGATAGTCACCGCAGGATACTCATTTCCATATCGGTCGAGCACGGCCACGGCCACTGTGCCGGTAGGAACAGAGGGCAAGATGACATAGGGCTGATAGGTAACGCCCAGCAGATAGCGACTACTGCCGACCATACCCGGATAACCAATACTATCGGTAGGGATGTCATAGATAGCATATCGCAAATTGGGCTCAGGCGCCGTCCAAAGAACCTCATATTGGTCGTTCTGTATGCCGGAAACGAACTTCTGTTCGCTGGTTCTACGCCATGTTTTCATAGGCGGGAGTGCAGGATGCTGATTCACATTGGCACGGATATAGGGGAAGAACGAAGTAATCTTGGTGCCACTATTGAAGGAGTACATGCACGAGCCCGGTGCGTCCAACATATCGTAGTCACGATTGAGTTGGATCTGCTGAGCAATCTCATCGGCATGATAGGTGGATGCCGAGGTAGTGACATGGTCCGCCACGAGGGAGGACAAGGTAGGACTGGGGTAGCAATGCCGCCCGAAATGTGCAGCCATATGTGACCACCAATGGGTGAGCCGATCGTAGTCATTGCCCGCCCCTATTTTCCAGTAGAGTTGGGGTGCCATATAGTCAATCAGCTTCTGGTCGTACCATGCCAAAGGGTCGGAATAGATACCGTTGTACTGCCAGTCGCTACCAACGGGACAAGGTGTCACCCCATATTTGGGAGCCGACGTATTGGCACATCCGGCCACACCTGCAGGTCCGATGCCGAAAGCGACATAGGGTTTGATTGCCTGAATGGTATCACGCACCATGCGTACCATATCGTTGACCTGCGCACGTCGCCAATCAGCGCGGCTAAGAGTGGTACCCGATGCGGCATAATAAGCATCGTCGTAGGCGTTTTGATAACCAGACTGATAGAAATAGTCATCAAAGATGACCCCATCAACGTCATAGTTTCGCACCACATCACCGACCACCGCCGCGATACGCTCTTTGACCTGAGGCAAACAAGGATTGAGAATGGTCGTACCGCCACAATCGACCAGCCAATCGGGATGGGTATGTGAATAGTCGGTAGGGCGCGTACCATAGTTGGCGGACGATGTGGCATAACGATATGGGTTCATCCAAACATGCACTTCGATGCCCTTGGAGTGGGCATAATCGACCAACAATTGCAACGGGTCATAGGAGGGTTCGGCGCCACGTGTACCGGTCAAGATGTAGCTCCATGCTTCCTCTTGGAAACGCGAGTGGTACATAGCGTCACTGAATCCGCGAACCTGAAAGAAGCATGCATTCATATTGGCCGCCTCCAACTGGTCAACCATTGCCCTCAGTTCGTTCTGTTGTGCTCGCGCGCCACTCTCTGTTGCGTTCTGATGCGTTTTAGGCCAGTCGATGGCCCATACCGTAGTGAACCACGCCGCCCGAAACTCGCGTTTCGGTTGCGCCTGTAGGGGAGCTGCCATCAGATGGCAAAGCACCCATGTCAACGACAAAAATATGTAAAAACGACACTTCATCAGAATAGTTTTGAAGGCTCCTGGTTGATCACAAGTCCATAGATAGAAGGCCCCTCAATAACGGTCTCAATCTTGTCCAAGTCAGGATTGTAGCGATACAATCCGGAAGGAGCCGAGGTTGGGTCATTATGATTGTTGCGGAATGCGAAATAGACATAGCCAGACTTCTCGTCCAATGCCATTTGACAGATAGCCACAGGTTCGCTGGAAGTGCCCTCAACGGCGGCAGGTGAACCGGAGATATTCGGTTCGAATCCCAAGCCAGAGGTATGCAGTTTCTTGTAGGGAGCCAGCTTGGTTTTGCTGGTGCCAATTGCCTCCAATTCCTCTTTGGTGCAAGAATAAACGCCTGCCGAACCATCGTCCCAGATGGAGAAGGTATAGCGGTTGGTCTTGTGGTCGAACACAAACGACTTCACGCGCATGGTGCCCAATGCGCGCCCTGCCTTTGGCAGCTGCTCAGGAGTCCCCTGTGCGGTAGCGGTTGGCAAAATGTCGGCATCCTCAAAACGATAGAGTCCCTCGCCGTTGTAGAATTTAGCCCAATGCCAAACGCCATCGATTTTGTCGAAGCAACCGCCGATACAGCCGTATCCCCAACCATTATTGTAGTAGCCAAGCGTGTTATGCTCGACAAAATAAGGGAAATCCGTCTTGCTGTAAATTGCATTACGCGTATTCAAAGGCACAGGAATGATGCCCGTGTTACGGTTCGCATAGTAGAGTTTGTCGCCAACGATAGCACCATAGAAAGGGTCATCAAAAGCGGCTTGTCCCACATTGGTAATCATGGTTTCCAGTTTTGACCCATCCTTTGCGATAACAGAGATCTTACCATCACCGAGTACACCGTCCTGATCATCTACATAGTAGAACTGCTTACCGCAATCCAACACGAAGAGGAGTGAATCCTTGAAAAGCAGGTTGAAAGGGTGCTGTCCGGAGGTCAATGCCAAGTCGAAAGGCGACACTTTCATGTCCTCGGGAGCGTCATCGATTAGTTTCAGCGCCATGATGTTACCACCCTGCACAGCGTAATACAAGGTAGGAACCGGCTGATTATAACCGACTTGTACGTTAACCCTGCCCTCTTCCAGCATGCGTCCGCCCAGTTTCACCTGCAAACGCACGGTCTGAGAGCCCACATTTGAGAAGGTAAGATCGCCCGGGAGGGTATCGGTGCAATTCTCAACCAACAAGCCATCACGCTTGGTTCCCTCGGGGAATATCCAATTGTACTCCAACGAGAGATTTTGTGGATTGGGCACCTCCAACGAGAAGTTCACTTTAGTGGAGTTCACTTCGCACAACCCACCTTCAATCGGATTGATGGTCATGAGCGGTTTGATATCAGAGATCATAATGACCTGTTTGCGTGAGAGTTCGCCTATGCTCAGGCGCACGTAATAGGTACCAGCCTCATCAAAGAAGTGCTTCACGCTATTACCCGTCTCGGATTTGCCATCACCAAAATCCCAAACGGCAGTACCCTGGGTAGGAGAAGTGTTGGTGAACGTAATCTCCGATCCCACGTAATAATCCAAGGCATAGTCACCTTCGATACGATAGGTAAACGAGACAGCATCTTGTGGCAAGTCTTCCACTTTAGGAACGTTGTCGAAACAAGAAGTAGCAGCCACCATCAGCAATGCATAAAAACCTATATGTAAAATAGTACGTTTCATTCTTTCAAGTTTTTTTAACTTTTACTATACCTCAATTGATGTCAATTTTCTTGGATTCGGTCTTGCCATAAATACCTCGTACATCATATACACGCAGGATAGCATTCAACGAATAGGAGCGCTTGTAGTCCACTTCGTAGTAGCCATTTGCGGTGTTGTTGATCAGCTGTTCAAAGGTGATTCCGTCCCATATCGTCTTGATATCCTCAGGAACGACCTCTTCGCCCTCTGCATTCTTCGGGAAGTGATAAACATACACATTTTGTCCCTGGTTTGGATCGAGAGTAGAGTCGGTGTACTGAGTAAAGTCATCCAAAATGCCCAAGCCGATATACATCTTTTTGTAATCAGAGAACTTCATCTTGGCATGCACAGCCTCCTTGAAGGCCTGCATATAGCCTTCCCCGAAATACTTGACCATCATGGTGGAGTCAAACTGCGCGGGTTGTTTCCACACAAATGGAGCCAAGGTACCGCTGACAGGGAACGTCCCATTCAGTTCGTATGCACGAAGCGAGTCGTTCTTATATTCCTCGAGGTGAGGATACTCCTTGATGAGTTGGGACACACGCTTACGGTCGGTAACCATACTGGACTGAGTGTGGGTAAAGGTGGCGGTAAGTGGACAAGTCACGTTCTGCTCCACCGTTTCCATAATGTCGTACCACACCTCCGAGCGTTCAATCTGGCTCACAGATGAGTAGTATTGAGCAGTAAAGCCCATTTCGCCACCGGCATTTACGGCAGCACTTTCTATTTCCCAATATGCCTCCGGTCCCACGTTGCCGGTGATGGTATTCTCGTCGAACAAGTCATGCTTTGAGCAAGAAACCAACGCCAAAACAAGGGCGGATGACATCAATATGTTAGCTATATTTTTCATATTCATCATATATTTCTTGAATTATTGCCATGGAGTAGGATCGCTGCAGGTTGCTTTGCCACACGTATTGTGTGCCCAAATCAAACGATGCTTGAGGATACGATAGTCAAGGATTTTGTTGCCAGAAGCGTCCTCGGTATAATAGCCAATACGATCCAGTTCCCCCTTGTTATACTTGGTTTCCGTCTCGGTATCAGCGTTCAAGCGATTAATCCAGGCGTTAGGAGAGAGTTCAGCGCTGATTCCGTAATCGTCCGGAGTACACCAATATGCCTGATACAGGTTGTATGGGCGATGGAGCGAGTACTCATGTGTAAACTTGTCTGCTTTGGCATCCTTACCAGAGCCATCGTGCACTCTGGTTACCGTATAGACATAGCAGTTATCATATTGAATACCATTGGCTTTGGATGAATAGTTATAGCGACGCATGTCGGTCCACTGCTCCGGCTGCAAATACATAGCCACATACTTCTGCTGCATCAGGTCGGCGATAGTGAACAAAGCCTCACCGGGGAATTTCACCTCGAAGAAGAGGTCGTAACGTTCTTTCTGCTTTGCAGAAGAGTAGTTAGACTCATACACGCCATATCGCTGCATGTTGCAGATGGTAGCATCTCTTGTCGTACGGAATGCGCCGGCTTTGTCCCCCATCCAATACTGTGCCTCAGCCTTGATGAACATCAGCTCCTCGGTAGTGATGAGCGCGATATATCCATTATCAAGCGTATATGGATTGGTAGCAGACTCGGCGGCATACAGGTCGGGATAGAAGTTCTGCTTGGCACTAACCTCCATACCGAGGTTATTCTCGAGATAAAGAAGTGCATCCTTACCAGACTTGTTGCTGGGTTTCATCATATAGTCGGCACGCATATCCAAAGCATAACCGCTATTGGTTTTCTTGGTCACATATGCGCCGAGAATAGCTTTCGCAAAGAATGTGGATGGCATCGATGATACCAAACGATTGTCACGGCTCTCCCATGCGTTAATCTTAGGACGAGAAGGTCCCCATGGGCAGTTCTGCTCGGTAGTTCCACCATCGTAGCGATACAGAGGTTCGGTCCAATTAGGGTCGTTGAGGACCTCATCTACCATACTGATTATCTTTTGGCAAGTGGATGAAGTGTTGTCCCAGTTCGGCAGTTTGCGCAACCACAGACGGCAGCGTAAAGCCTTGGCATACAATGCCCATTTTGCCATATCACCAGCATAGATACGATCCATCTTCTTGGTGAGTGGCAAATTGGTTGGGCACTTGGTCCACGCTGTATCTTCGTACAATTTCACCAATTCGTCAGCTTCCTCAAACATCCAATCGTAGATATCTGCCTGGCTGTCATATTGAGGCGAAGTGGCAGTATATGCTTGTGAACGAGGCATATCGCCAAACGCATCAGTAGTCAGCATCGTAGATTGCAGCATGATGGTACGGCCGATCAGGATTGCATTCTTCTTGCCTTCCTTGTCTGCTATCTCGTTCATTTTATGGATATTAGCACCCAAATCATAGAAATGGCGACGCCACATCGGGTGACGGTTTACCCCCAAGAATTCCCAACCCTGAGAGTAGGGATAGCTGCCTGTTTGGCTATTGCTACCGGTAGTCAATGCCTGGCTCAAATATACGCCATACTCCGAGTGGTCATAGCATATCTGCGCAGCATAGAAGCAGGCAGTCGGAATAGCCTGATCCACTGTTATCGTGATAGGAGCATCCTTTGATGTGTTTACATCCAAGAAATCCTTACAACCAGTCATCATCATTGCGAATGCAACTGGTAAGATATATAGCATCTTTTTCATAATTATCTCTCCTTATACATTTAGAACGTTGCAGACAACGTGAGGTTATAACTGCGAGTGGATGGGATTGGGCTGTTATCAATACCGGCCGAACCTGTACCATTGGCAGAAGTAGATGCGTTACATACCGGGTCGCTTCCCGTGTAGCGAGTCAACAAGAAGACGTTGTTGCAAGTGAAGTTCAACTTGAGGTTCTTGAAGAAATGCTGGTTCTTCATAGCTGGAATATTGCAGAAATCATAGCCGAGCGTTACATAGCTCAAACGGATATATGAACCATCTTCGATGAAATTGCTTGACACCTGATAGAAGTAGTTCATGATGGTGTTATAGTCCAGTGTGATAGGCGAAGTATTCTGCTCATAGTACACATTACCTGCATCATCCTTCATTTCCTTTACGCCATTGAAAACAACTTGACGTCCGCGATAGGTTTCCAGCACCTTGCTATTACCGTTAGCTATCAGGTTACGTCCTGTGATATTCGCCACATCACCACCATAACGACCGTCAAACAAGAAGGAGAAGTTCACGCCATAAACACTCAGGTGGCTATTCAAGCCCATGTTGAATTTCGCCTCACGATTACCAATCATCTTGCCCTTATCCGGGTCAATCATTGGGTAACCATTCTCATCCACAATCACCTGACCATCGGCATTGCGCTTATAGTCCTTACCGGTCAACGCGGTGGTAGAACCTCCGAGGTAAGCCGATGTAAAGATGTCGGTGTACTGCACACCAGTGATCTCGCTTACGTTCTCCGGCAAGCTGGCAACCGTACCGCGATTCAAGCCGAAGTTCAAGCCCACTGCCCATTGCACATTTTTGCGCTTAATGATATCTTGATCAAACGTGAACTCAACACCCTGGTTACGTATAGCACCCTCGTTACGAGTCTGGAGAATATATCCGGATGAAGGAGACACACGCACGGTCACAATCTGATTGTCCACCTTGGTTGAATAATATGCGAGGTCCAAACGAGTACGGCCACCGAAGAAACGGATATCAGTACCTATCTCCCATGAATAGGACATCTCAGGAGCCAGGTTATAGTCCGCAGAAGTGGCGGTTGGGTCGATACCATAACCACCATCTGGATAGGTACCAAACTGCTTATAGCGACGGTCGTACAGATACAATGGCGCATCTTTACCTACGACTGCGTAGTTACCGCGAATCTTCCAATAATTGAACCAGTCGTTCTTGGTTTCTTTCATACCCGGAATCAACTCGGATACAATCACACCACCCGTAACTGAAGGATAGAAGAATGGGTTCTTATTGATAGTTGAAGACCAGTCCCAACGGCCTGTTACAGACAAGGTTGCCACACCCTTATAGTCCGCGCGAATCTCACCAAAGTAACCAAAAGTGCGCTTCTGGGTATGGCTGGAGGTACGGTCTGCCAATTTCAAATATTCCTTATTGGTATTCTGCAAACTGTAGGTACCCGGGATGATAAAATCCTGACCATAGTTGCTCATCGAGAAACCTTCCGACATTTTCAACTCGCCACCGGCCATGAAGTCAATCGAAAAATCTTTGGGCAACTCCAGTTTGTAGGAGATATTACCACCTGCGGTGAACAGTTTTGAACGAGAAGACGATGCACTATAGCAGCCCAAGAGGTCTTTGTCCATTTGCTTAATATCATCAGTTGTCAGCACGTAGTTCGTCAGATAGTCTGTTGCCAACCAATCTATATAAGCCTGATAGGCATCATAATCTGCCTGCGTTGGAGTCTTGTCTTTCCATGTTGCAGGGTCGGTCAAGCTCTCACGAACGATGGCATCGTCCCAACGAGGAACAACGTAACTGTCTGAGGAATAAGCTTTTGTATCGTAACTTGCACGAGCCACAATCTGCAATCCTTTCACAGGTTTGAAGGTCACGCTACCATTTATCACATTACGAAGTGTATTGGATTGTCCACCATCGTTGTAGATGGAGTACAATGGGCTCTTAGGCGAGTTAAATTTCTCTGTTTCAGACAAATAGAGATAACGAGGGAAGCCATCATCACGCTGATAGTTGGTAATATCATCGTTGATAGGCCATCCGTAAGCAGAGCTGACACCAGACGTAGAGCGGCCTTTTGAGTCCATGACATTGGCAGACATCGTGATGCTCACCCACTTTGCTGGAGTATAGGTTGCTTTTACCAAACCACCAAATTTTGTCTTGTAGTCCTGAGGAATGATACCATCCGCTTTGCTCCAATTGGCAGAAGCATAAGCCGTAAATTTCTCGGTACCACCCGTTACGGATACGTCATACTTATGGTAGAAACCATTTTGGAGGAAATTGCCGATGTTATCATAAATCTGCTCTCCCTCCTGAAGCATAGGTCCCCAACCACCGCTGGTCTTCTCTTTATAGAATCCCTTGGAACCAGGGCCATAGGTCTGCTGCAATTGTGGCACGCGAGTAGGCGTATCCCATTGCCAACTGCCATTCGCCTTCACCGTTATTTTACCGGCTTCGCCTTGCTTGGTAGTGATCATGATGACACCATTGGCGGCATCCTGACCATACAAAGCGGCTGCGGCGGCACCTTTCAATACCGTTACATTCTCAATATCATTAGGGTTGATATCTGCAGCGGCTGATGCGCCACCGCTGATTGGCATACCATCCAAGATGAAAAGAGGTTCGTTGTTTTGTGAAGTATTGATGGAAGCAATACCACGCACGATAATCTGGCTGCCTGAGTTTGGCGAACCACCACCATTGGTGACACTTACACCGGCTATCTTTCCCTGAAGAGCATTGACAAAGTTGGAGTTCTGACCTTCTGTCAGGTTCTCTGAGCCCAAACTCTGTACAGCAAAGTTCATACGCTTCTTTTCCTGTACCACGCCCATAGCTGTTACAACTACTTCTTCCATGGCAATAGCGTCGGATTTCAGCGTAATCTTCATCGCGCTACCGGTTACTTTTTGTTCCAGGGTAGTCATACCCACATACGATACGATGAGCGTTGCCTTGTCGGCCACAGTCAGTTCAAACTTACCGTCAAAGTCAGTAATCGTACCGTTGTTGGTTCCTTTCTCCAATATGGATGCACCAATCACAGGCTCACCATCGTCTTGGGATACTACCACACCATGCACGTTGATACTGGCCCACATCATCGCGGTGCTCAGCATACATGCCATCAAGAGGAGTACTTTTTTCATATGTAATGAATTAAATTATTTTTTCAATTTTAACACTTTCTTCAGAACCGGCTCCAAAATGTCTGCATAGGCTCTAAAGCCCAGGTCTGTCAGGTGAATGCCATCCACGGTTCCTTCTTCATCCGGTCCTGTCAGTCCATCACAAGTCACATAATAGAGGTTCTTCGGATTCTCTTTTTTCAGCAACTCGTAATTGCGGCGATAGGCCTCATTCTTCTTGGGCAGATAATTTTTGAAGAAACTATCCCATTTGGCATATGGATACATCGGTCCTTCCACCATGATGATTGGCACCTCCGGCCGCGCGTCGCGCAATATCTTAATAAAAGTGTATGTCAACGTATCACATTGCATTTGCGTACAATTGGGCACTGGGTCTATTACGTAGCAGACTGCTTCCGGGATTTGCGCCATCGCTCTGGCCATGGCATACACCAATTTCCCTTCGCCGCTGACGCCCAAGTTCACAAACTCGACACCCAGCTCTCGTTGCATGATATTGGTTGCAGCCATACCGGTTCGGCTGGCACAACCGCCATGCATGATACTCGTACCGTAACCTACGATTTTCTTGCCAACCTTAGGATTCTCCACACGTGGCATGTCTATCGTCGAGGCTGAATCGACACCTATCTCCAGCCAATTGATACCATCATACAGAGGCAGATAAATCATGCACTCATGCATCCGGCCGTCCATATTCTCCACATAAATCTTCTGTTGGATAGAATCCTTAACCGGACGATTCGTATTCACGTATTGCCAACGGCCATCATCACTCAGGATATACAAATCAGTACCCTTGATTCCGGTGTCGGCCATGTGGGCCATATGGAAATTATGATGCAGATTATAGCGGACGCCTATGCGTTTCGAGTCGGTACAGAAACGAATGGCCAACCCTGCACTATTCATACTGCGATCCCACAACTCCTGTGTGATAGAGTCATGCAAATACGAAGGAATTCGCGTATATGGAGTGTAGGTCACGTCTGCTCCCCACCCTTTGTTTATCATTCGAAACTGCAACGCATCCACATAGCGCAGAGGTTGACTTTCCTCTGCTCTCACGGCCAAAACACTCAGCAGTAAACATGCTATAAACAAAATGCGTCTCATAGATTTTATTTTTATCAAACGAGTCTCATTATTCACCGCGATATGCATCACAAGCTTTCTTTACCGAACCATGAAGCAGCAACAGACGTTTGGCATCCTCATACTCCAATCCCAGTTCCTCTACAATCATGCGCGTTCCACGATCCACCAACTTGGCATTCGACAACTGCATGTTCACCATCTTGTTGCCTTTCACACGGCCCAACTGAATCATGGTCGTGGTGGTTATCATGTTGCAAATCAACTTTTGCGCAGTACCGGACTTCAGACGAGTGGAACCTGTCACAAACTCCGGACCAACAATGGCCTCAATTGGTATCTCAGCCTCGGCTGCTACAGGCGAATCAGGATTCATTGTGATGGAAGCCGTCAATATTCCGTTTTCACGCGCGTGCCTGAGCGCGCCAATAACATAAGGTGTGGTGCCTGAGGCTGCGATTCCTATCACGGTATCCAATTCGTTGATATTGTGATCCAGCAACTCTTTCCAACTCTTATCCGGATCATCCTCTGCCTTCTCTACCGGGTTACGCAGGGCATGATCACCACCGGCTATCAATCCGACTACCAGCGTAGGAGGCATGCCGAATGTGGGAGGGATCTCGCTGGCGTCCAGCACGCCCAAACGGCCACTGGTTCCGGCACCCATATAGAAAATACGACCACCTTGTTTCATACGTGGAACGATCTGCTCCACAAGCTTCGTTATCTGAGGTATGGCAGACTTGACCGCTATGGCCACTTTCTGATCTTCCTCATTCATCTCGGTCAGCAACTCCGCGACCGACTTCTTATCTAAATCATCGTGCAACGACGATTGTTCTGTTATCTTGGTAAACATATATGTTCAATTGTCAATTTTGCCACTTTTTCACGTTCAACGAATGCTGAACCGATCTTGAAGCCGTCTTGAAGCCGTCTTGAAGCCGTATTCCTACATGTCTCAAGAAGCAACATCATCACAAATTCATGTTCAATTTTACTCTTCTTCGGGTTTCACATCACCCTTATGATATTCCTTCAGGCCATCCATTGGCGACTTCAAAATTTTGCCGCACTCGTAACCATTATCTTTCAAAACCTGCTTCAGCACGTCTTGATAATAGTACGCTATCGAACCCACAAAACCAATTGGTGACTTCTCATATTGCCAGAGGATACGCTTGGCGAAATAGTCAAAGTGCTCGTACACCAATTTCGCGATTTTCTCGTTATCCATATGGTCGGCACAGAAGCGAGACAGACTAGCCAGGAAGCGATTGGGGAAAGGCTGACGATACACTTTCTCGATGATATCCGCATTCGTCAAACCATACTCGGCCAGGAACTGCTCACGAAGTTCGTCGCCCAATTGGTTTTTCAGCAAATCACTCACCAGGCGCTTACCCAATACGGCACCGGAGCCTTCGTCACCCAGGATATAACCCAAAGCCGGCACATTCTTCACGATCTTTCCACCATCGAAGAAACATGAGTTAGCACCCGTGCCCAAGATACAAGCCACACCGGATTCGTGACCCAAAACGCCGATAGCTGCACCTACCATATCGCTCTCTACCATCACCTCAGCCTTTTTGAAGCAAGCCTGAATGGCCATCGTGACGGGTTTCTTTTTCTCTGGGGTGCAACCTGCGCCGTAGAAGAACACGTTAGTTACAGTTCCCACCCACATCAGGCGAGCCATCTGAGGGAGCAACTGCATTTGAATCGTATTTTTGATAGCATCACTCGTTTGCTGGAACGGATTGATACCATCGGTAAAAAATTCGGAAGATTGTCCACTTGCGGTCATTAGGCACCAATGGGTTTTGGTAGAACCGCCATCTGCTATTAGAATCATATTGATTGATTTTTGAGTGTCGTTAGTTAATTCTGTTTTTCACGATATGCACGAGTGCGTAAAATGCGCATGTCACGTACGCGTATAGGCACACTTTACCCATAATGCGTCTGCAAAATTACTGTTTTTTTTTCATATGTGCAAGGTTTTATGTTTTATAACATATAAAAATCTGCTATTTTGTGCAAAAATACACTTTTTTTATTTTTTTCTCCGCAAACGTTTGCATAATTCAAAAAAAAGTACTAATTTTGCACCCGATTTCAGTCAAACGATTAAATCGTACCTTTTTAGCGAAAACGTTTGCGCTGAACGCTTCATCTGAAATATCTACTACAATGACAAAAAACATCAACTGCTTTATTCCTTTTCAGTCAGAGGAACAAGTGAAACAAACTGTCGAAAACCTTCGCGCTCAAGCATTGGTTAACGAAGTGTATTTTTTACAAGGCGACATGCGCTCTACAGCCAACATGCGCTTCATCGCTCAGCATGCTGACACAACCTATTCGCTGATATACACCAAGTACACTACCCTCTCATTCGTCCTCTTTGCTCTTGAACGCATGGAGGCACTTATCGAGGATTCAAAAGCAGCTATGGTATATGCCGACCATTTCAATCAGGTAGGCGATGTACGCACCAACGCACCGGTCATTGACTATCAGTTGGGCGCCCTGCGAGACGATTTCGATTTCGGATCCGTTCTCTTCTATCGCTCATCTGCCATCAAGGAGGCTGTTGCTCGAATGGACGTGGACTACTCGTATGCCGGACTTTATGACCTCCGCCTCAAAGTAAGCCAAAAGGGCACTTTGGAGCACATCAACGAATATCTTTACTACGATGTAGAACTCGATGACCGCAAGTCCGGAGAGAAGATATTCGACTACGTAGATCCTAAGAATCGCGGCGTGCAGATCGAGATGGAGAAGGCGGTAACTCAGCACCTTAAGGACATCAATGGTTTCCTCGAACCAAAATTCAAGGACGTGGATATGAGTCCGGAAGGATTTGAATACGAAGCATCGGTCATCATTCCTTGCAAAAACCGCGTTCGTACCATCGGTGACGCTATCGCTTCTGCATTGGCACAAAAGGTAGATCCTAAATACAAATACAATGTCATCGTTGTGGATGACAACTCCGAGGATGGCTCGGTGGACGTTATCAAATCGTTCGTTTCCAATCCAAAAGTCATCTTCATCCAGCAGGATAAGACATGGCACGCTATCGGCGGCAACTGGAACGTAGCACTTCACCACCCTAAGTGTGGTAAGTTTGCCATCCAGCTTGACTCAGACGATACCTATTTCGACGAGAACACCGTACAGAAGTTTATCGATGCATTCCATGAGCAGAACTGCGCAATGGTAGTAGGTACTTATCGCATGACAAACTTCAACGGCGAGACCATTCCTCCGGGAATCATCGACCACAAAGAGTGGACTCCTGACAACGGCCGCAACAACGCACTCCGCATCAATGGACTCGGCGCACCACGTGGATTCTACACACCTATGCTCCGCACCATCAACTTCCCTACCACCAAATACGGTGAGGACTATGCTGTAGGTTTGCGCGTCAGCCGCGAGTATCAGATTGGTCGCATCTACGATGTGGTGTACAACTGCCGTCGTTGGGATGACAACTCAGATGCCAACTGCGATCTGATTGCCATGAACAACAACAATTTCTATAAAGATCGTATCCGTACCTGGGAACTCAAAGCTCGTATTCAAATGAACGAAGCAAAAAAATAACTGAACGAATCAAAAAAGTAAGTTCCACAGAACAATAACGAATCAAATCTGGCAGACAATTGCGTAAGAGTAAGGTTTTTGGAAGGTTACCAGACTCTGAACTATCGGGAAATAGGCGCATTTGTCTGCCTTTTTTATAACGGTACGTGTAGTATATAATCAGTCACCTATTTGCCTGACCATCAATCACTCATCGGTTTGACTGTCACGCACCTGTTTGTTTGACTATCAGGAACCCGCATCATCCATTCTTCTCATGACATCTCTCGAGCAACAGATACTGGACCAGTTCGATTTCGAGTTATCGCTCGGCGGACGTGCCGCGCAGAACTATGCCCTACTCGATCAGGTGTTGCGAAAAGATTTGCCGGTAGATGGTTTGCCAACCTATCTGCTATTCAATCCCAGCCGCGTACATTCAGTCATGGCTGATGTATCGCCCAAAGCTTTGGCTGCACGGGCTTGTTTTCTATGTCCGCAGGGACTGGAGGATAAGCAACAATCGCTACAATGGCAGAACTACTATATTCGTGTCAATCCTTTTCCTATCTTCCGGCCACATTTCACGATTTCGTCCGTTCTGCATGAACCTCAACGAATAGCCGGTCACTATGCCAATATGCTCACCTTGGCCCAAGAGTTGCCATCGTTCACGATTTTCTACAACGGACCTCGTTGTGGCGCTTCGGTTCCAGACCATATGCACTTTCAGGCCATACCAGCCCGTAGTTTGCCATTACAAGTGTGGTGCGACGAGCACATCCCCCCATTATTAGACATTCAGAGAAAGCAAACAGAAGCATCAGGCGAGACGACAATAGAGGCTAACGAACAGCAGTACAAGGTTTGCCAAATACCCGTTTTCTGCCCATCTGCATATCTTTTGCAGTCTTATGACGCCGAAGAAATAGAGCGACAACTGTTCCGACTGATAGATCAACACGGACACGACTTTAATATCGTCACTTGGACGATGTCAACGACGCATGAATATCGTTCTCTGATTTTCTTCCGCAGCAAATCTCGGCCGGACTGTTTCTTTGAGACAGATGAGACCAAGCGTATCCTTTTCTCGCCTGCAACCGTAGAAATGGCGGGAGTAGGAGTCGTTTCCTCGCAAGACTCGTTTGACAAAATAGATGCAACACGATTCAAACAACTCATTCACGAAGTTTCACTCCAACGGGACAAATAATAGAGTAAATACACACGAAGTTTCGTGCACAATGGGCTTAATAAAATAATTATTTACAAAGTTTCGCTCCCAACGAGACCCCGATAACAACACAAAAGTACATCATTTTCACTATGAAAGCACAATATCCTCTATCAGTAGGCATCATGGCTGCTGAGACCATACGATTCACGTTGAATGGTGCATTTACATTTCAAGGCAAGACCTACACAGGCGAACAGGAAGCACAGGTGCATTTGGGACACGTACAATTCCAAGGCGATCTGTATCCTTCAGTAGAGTTTACGCCTATGGAAGATAGTGCTAATTTCACACTTCGAGACGTTATCATAGGTGTAGGTTTTCATTGGGAACGTCCTGAAGATCAGACATTTTTGGGAGCATTGAGACTGATTGTAGAAAACACCACGATAAATGGTCGCCCATCCACCACACAACTCCTGACAGCCATCAACATGATTGGCATAGAAGATTATCTCACTTCGGTCATCTCGTCAGAGATGTCTGCCACCTCGTCGATGGAACTGCTCAAAGCGCATGCTGTCACTTCCCGCTCATGGGTCATCTGTCCCATCATGCGTAAAGAAAAAAACACGCAACCCATACATGGAAGCATCACACCATATCGTCGAATCGTATGGTATGAACGCGATGCACATACCCACTTCGACGTGTGCGCAGATGACCATTGCCAACGCTATCAGGGTATCACACGTATATCAGCTGCAGCAGAGAACGTACGCAAAGCCATCGAGGCCACATGGGGGCAGGTCATTCGTGACGAAAAAGACGAAGTATGCGACGCACGCTTCTACAAGTGTTGTGGTGGTGCCACCGAATTGTTTGAAAACGCATGGGCTGACGAATACTACCACTACCTGGAATACGTAGAAGACGCAGCCACTCCTGGCGGGCAATCGTTCTGCGACACCAAAGACCCACGTATTCTTTCGCAAGTATTGAATAACTACGACCAGGAAACGGCCGATTTCTACCATTGGACAGTAAGATATAGCGCAGAGGAAGTAACCCAACTGGTTCGTGAGCGCTCCGGATTGCATTTCGGACGCATATTGGACTTGGTACCTATTCGCAGAGGTGTAAGTGACCGAATCGTAGAATTACAGATTAGGGGCACCAATCCGGGAAACGAGAACGAAATTAAGAGCGTAATCGTAGGTAAAGAGTTGGAAATCAGACGCATCCTCAGTACCAGCCACCTGTATTCATCTGCTTTTGAGGTGGAGAAAGTATATGGTACGGCAGAACCTCAGAAGGCATCCGACAATAAGCAGGATACAAATAGTATGCAGCGGCAGAATACTGATAGCAAGCAAGGGACAACAACAGTCGAAGATTGTTCCAAGAACGCAGAACAGAGAGATATGCCGGAAGCATTCATTTTGCATGGTAAGGGTTGGGGCCATGGTGTAGGTTTATGCCAGATAGGAGCAGCCGTAATGGCAGACCAAGGTTACCCATACCAGCAAATACTCAGTCACTATTTCCCGGGCTCCACCTTATCACAACTATAAGTACCTTACAGAAAGATACCTTCTTCAACCCAACTCGTTGGCATATTGCGGATCGGTGGACTATAAGTACCCTACAGAAAGATACCATCTTCAACTTCGTGCACATGTGCGTGCATGTGTGCGAGAGCCAACGTAAAAACCGAGAACGTACAGTTTCGAATAGGATGCAGAGCCATCATGGCACGCTGCATCGTAGAGCCGGAAGTGATGACGTCATCCACCAGCAATACATGTTTATTCCGCAGATCTTCGCCATGAACAACAGCAAAGATTTGCGGTAATTGTTCACGGTCTGCAATAGATTTATGACTTTGCTGTTCATTATTGATTGTACGAACGAGATGCGTCGTATCTACCGGAAGCCCCGTCACTTCAGCCAATCCACGAGCTATATACAAGGACTGATTATAAGTGCGCTGGCGCAAACGTTTCTTGTGCAAAGGCACAGGCACGATGCAATCGATATCGTCAAAGAATCCCGTCTGTTTCCATTCGTTAGCCGCCTGTTTAGCCAAGAGGTAGTTGATCTCAGGCAAATAATGGAATTTGGCGGCACGAATGGCATGGCGAAACGGATGGTTGGGCAAGTAAAAACAATATGCCGCCGCACGATGCAGTTTATCGTTTTCAAGTAATTGCTCAAGCACGTTGTCACGATGATTCGCCTGCTCGGTACGTGGCAATTGCGACTGAAGACAATGCGTGCAAATACAGTCTTCGTCAAACAGCAACACTTTCCCACACATGACACATGTACGGGGATTAATGATGTGATAGACAGCCGCAAAGAGGTCACGAAGGATACTCATTTCTTACGCAAGATAACAGCGATGACAACCGGAGCGCCAAAGAGAGCTGATAAGGTAGAGATCGGCAAAGGATACGTGCAACTGGACGAGATAATATCACACAGGAGCAGAATATTGGCCCCTAACATAGCGCAGGCAGGAAGTGTGGCCAGATGATTGCTGGTACGGAAAATTCCCCGCGCCAGATGCGGAACAGCCACACCAATGAAGGCGATAGGTCCACAATAGGCGGTTATACCACCAGCCATCAGACCGGTAGACAAAATCAGAAGTACACGGACAAGGCGCACATTCACCCCTAAGGCCACAGCATACTCTTCGCCCAAGATCAGACCATTCAGAGGCTTGATCAGGCCGACGGCCAATAGGAGACCGACACCAACCAATGTCGCCATATAGGCCATCTGTTGCCAGCCCACAGCAGACAACGAACCCAAGGTCCAAGTGATAAAGAGTTTAAGAGAATCCGGATCAGCATAGTTTTGCAGCACGTTCACCAATGCCGATGCGATGGAGCCAACCATCATACCCACAATCAGCAGCGTGATGCTGTTCTGTATGCGTGCAGCAACCCCCAGCACCAAAAGCAGAATGGCCATCGCTCCCACGACAGCAAATAGCGCCATCAGACCGGAGCCGGCCACAAATCCCAACATACTACCCAGCATAACCAGAAAAGCGACTCCCAAAGTAGCACCGGCAGTCACACCCAACACAGAAGGTCCAGCCAAAGGATTGCGAAACAGAGTCTGCATCTGCAAGCCAGAAACCGACAACGCAGCCCCTGCCAACACAGCAGTCAGCATCTTAGGCAATCGAAGCGATAGCATAATCCGATGCTGTAATGCCAAATCAGCATCAAGCGCGCCAAATGCCCATAGTGAAGAAAGTGGGACATCGGCGGCACCTACGGCGAGATCTGCCAAGGCCAACAGCATAAGCAAAACCGCCAAAACAATATAGATGAGTGTATGAGATTTCATCCGGAATCAAAAAGAACAGGGGTCAAAAAAGGCGACCATCAATGGTCGCCTAATGTGCAAAACAGCGCTTATTAAAGCGAGATAGCACCGCTTGGGCAAACACTTGCGCAAGTACCGCACTCGGTGCACTCGTCAGGATTGATCGAATAGATATCACCTTCAGAAATAGCGCCCATTGGGCATTCATCGATGCAAGTACCACAAGCTACACAGTCTTCAGAAATTTTGTAAGCCATAGTTGTTGTACAATTAAAATTAGTAAAAAGAATAGTCTCAAAACAAACTATTCGTAAAAAATGCGTCATTCCAAAGTATGAAAATGAAACACGGTGCAAAGATAGTCAAAAAAAATGATATAACCAAATAAAATCGCAAGAAATAACTATTTATTCGTAACTTAACGCTGTTTACGCCACTTAAAAGGAGTAATGCCTTCCATTTGTGTAAAGCGTTTGTTGAATGCTGCTGCATCCATAAATCCACATTGAGCAGCCAAATCCTGTTGCGTAATAAGTGGGCGCTCGGTCATCAGTTGCTTAGCATACTCGATACGCTTCATATTCAGATAATCACGGAAAGGAAGATGGTACACCTCGTTTATCAGATATGCCAATTGCACTCGATTGGAATTGAGCATCAATGCCACATCATCAATAGTCAAAGCGGCATCCACAAAGACATGTTGCTGATCCATCAATTCAATGAACCGCTGCTGCAGCAGCTGCTGTTCTGACTCGGAGGAAGATATAGCCAGGTGACTATTGACATTATCGAGCGCCTGCACGCGTAGAGCAAATGGGTGCAAGAAATCGTTCAACGTAAACTCGGGCAAATTGGGCAACATACCAATACGCGCGATGTCAAACACCGCCATTGCATTGACAAACGAGATGATTATCGTCAGGAGTGGGAATTGAATACTGCCCGCACGGCCTAACATGATGCGGAATATCGTGAGGATCAATACGACAAACGAGAGCAAGAAGGTCATTTTGAAAGGAGTCATCTCACCACCATGGAAGAGGTAGTTAAACAAATCACCAAAACCGAATTTCTCTCGAATCATGCAGTAGATGATATACGCCAAAACACCTACCGTACAGATGAAGCAAACGATAAAATAGAAATATAAATTGAGCAGATAGAAAAGTTCTATCCACTGATTACCAACCAGTTCCTTTGGGTAAAAGTATCCGTTCTTAGCATAAAACTGCCAAAAATGCTCAATCTCGTGCCACTCCAGTGGAACAAAGGACATAATCGTGACAAACGTGACAACCAATGGCACGGCGAGGAGCCAATTCACACGACGCATGTCGCGTCCAACCTTGTGATAATAATAGAGATTGCGGAAAATCAGATACAATAGTGTGGGCGCACAAATATGACCTACGACGTCAGCGATAGTCAGTTGTAATGCAGTAGCACGCGGATTGTACATGGCGCCGTGCTGGAAAAAGAAGCCTGCCGTGAAGAACAGAATCCACTTGATCGTATCCTGATAATTGGTATTGGAATCACACAGAGCGTATCTGATAAACAAAATCAGGGTCAACGTGAAAGGTAACGTATTGAAGAAAAAAGAGATGGACTCCATGTTGGGGTTGTTGAAGTGAATAACTATCAGGGAATTGGCTAATTTTTCCCAATTGCGATTAGAGGATTCTTGAGGTGTGTTCTTAGAATATACGGGACTCGTCTGAATGTTCCTGCGCGAATAGCGAGAGAGCCCATTCACGAGGCGAGCGGCCTATGACCTGGGTAAACTTGCGATTAAAGGCAGAGGCATCCACAAATCCACATCGCTTAGCGATGATATCCTGCGTCGCCTCGGGGTGCTCACGTATAAACTCCTTGGCGTAATCGATGCGCAAGCCATTGACATACTCGCGGAAAGTCTGATGCAATATGGAATTAACTGCCTGTGAGACATAGACACGATTGGTATTCAGTTCGGCTGCAATATCCTCGATGGTCAGGTTGGGGTTCAAGTATAGTTTATCAGACTGCATCATCTTTTCGATCTGTTCAACCAGATGTTGGAACAAAATGATTGTCTCGGGAGCACGTCCGCTACGAGCAGCCGAGTCTAACAAGCGCGCCGCTTTGTCAGAAGAGTCAGCAGGACGTTGCGACGGAACGGGAACAGATTCTTGAGAAGAGGAAGAAGGTTGAACAGCAGATTGAGATGGGTAAGAGGGTTGAACAGATTGAGTTGGTTGAGTTGGTTGAGCAGATGGTTCGTCAGAAGAAGAGTCCGAGGTGGTTTCGGATGATGTAGTCTTAATATCCGGCTCGGTGAGATGGACGTACTGCTCCGGATTTTCCAGAA
>JAKSNQ010000039.1 GCA_024399615.1 Paludibacteraceae bacterium
CAAGCAGTAGTTCCAGCAGCGTATCACGCAGCACCAGCAGCCAATCTGTATCACGCCCAAGCAGCAGTTCGAACACTTCACGCAGCACAGGCAGTTACTCTGGTGGCGGTTCACGCGGTGGCTCATCTGCCGGTGGCTATTCAGGAGGCGGTTCACGAGGCGGTGGCGGTTCACCACGTCGATAAGAGTTTTATAGGGACTCCACGTCACAAAAACAAATGACAAGACACAAGGAGGTTTCTACATAAAAATCCCCGTTGCAAAATGCATCGGGGATTTTTATGTGTATCTAATAAGAGAATAAGAACCGCAACTATTTGAGCAACTGCTCCAGCAACCATTCACTACGTTGCTGACGGTAGTCCATATGCATCCAGTGACCAGAAGGTTGCATCGTAACCAACTCTTTCTCACCAGGAATCACATTATAACAAGTATAAGTAGAACTTGGGCAACAAGTAATATCGTTGAAGCCAAGGTAGAAAATCACCTTGCATCGTATTTGGCGCGAGAAGTTCACGACGTCATAATAATCAGCCACCTCTATCAGAGTTTTGTTACGTTCGTCGACCTTTTCGAGGCGGAACAAATGAGGCCATCCTTCGGCACGTCCACGCGCATATCCGGCAATCTCAGTCAAGGCAGGGAAAGAGATAGCCGCGCAACGAATGCGCGAATCAAGTGCAGCGTTAACAGCACTAAGGGCTCCCCCCTGACTACCACCGAAACAGCCGATACGATCAGCATCAACAAAAGGTAAAGAGCATAGAAAATCAACGGTTCTCACCGTACCCACATATACCTTATTATAATAGTAATCACTCGGATTAGGAGAATTGATGACCGAATAGGTTCTCAGCGCATTTGAATTGAGGTCAGCATAAAGTTGCTTGGGAAGGGTAACCGGTATGCCGTGTATGCCCATCTCAAGTGTAATCACACCATGCTCAGGGAAGAAATCGCACTCTCCCAAATGTGGCATAACACCAGCTCCCGGCCACAAAATCAAGACAGGGTATTTACGCGTAGCCACCGTATCGGTAGGACAAACTCCTTTAGGTAGCGCCATCATACCATATAAGTAGTTCCCTTTTCGCGTATTTTGGAAGCGCACCTCATATGTGTCGCAAAAAGGCGTGTCAAACTCAGGTTTGCGCACAAAAAACGGCAAAAGCGGTACTTGACGCGCCTTGTCGATAGCGTCGGCCCAAAACTCGGAGAAGTCCTTGGGAAGCGTAGCCGTAGGTTGCATCCGATCAGGAGCGAAAGCGATTTTGATAATATTGGAATAGGTCTTACCCTTCCATTCGGCCGAGATTTGCAACGTCTTAAAGCCCGGCGTCTTCGCTCCCTTCAAGGTCAGCACCTCAACTCCACTTTTACCCAATTGAACATCAAACGTAGTCTCGGCAGCACGCATTTCAGGTCCCCACTCGCAGTGTAACACCACGTTGGGTACAGGGCAATAATGTTCACGCAAGGACACCTCCACCTTGACGTCCTCGCCAAGAGCATACACCCAATCGGTATGCGAAGGTTCAAAGCCGATATAGATATTATCACGCAAATTGGTACGTTGAGCCCATAGCATTCCAGACAAACAAAGTAAGAAAAAAAGGACTGAACGTTTTTGAATCATCGTATTGTTTTTCATGGTAGGATATGTTATATCAAGTCACGCAGGGCAACCAGTTGTGCACGTATGGACTCGAGATTCTGCTTCATTGCCATCTGTTTATCCAGCACCCTATTGTCAAGTTTAAGCCGCTGTGACCACTCCTTGACAGGAACATGCATATCTCTCAAGTGCAAGATGCGACGGAGCAATGCAATGTCGTCATGGGAATAGAAACGCGTTCGGCCGGCATTGGTTCGGGGACGAAGTTGCTCCACCTCCTGTTCCCAGTAACGTAAAGTAGGTAACGACACACCCAGCATCGTTGACACCTCCTTAATTGAGAAATACACCTTATTGGGCTGATGTTCTTCCAAACTGATAGGATTTTTATTGCACTCCAAACGTAAGGAGGTGCGTTACTTTTTGATTTTCAGTTTTTGGCCTATTCGAATATTGGTACCCGAAATTCCATTCCATCGTTGCAGCTGTGAAACCGAACATCTGTAACGACGAGCAATAGCACCGAGTGTATCGCCTTTTTTAACCTTATAGTAGGTCACGCCACCCGAAGTGTATGTACCATCGGATGCGGTCTTCTGTGCCATATCAATCACCGTTTTCTGGCTATAAATCAACGAGTCAGCCTTATGTGCCAGAATAGTATCCTGCAAAGCCAGATAGGGAGCGATATAATCGACAGGCAATACCAGCGGATAACTCTTACCACCGGGAAGTACATCCTTGATATAGGCAGGATTGAGTTTTCTAATTTCACTCAAAGGCAATCCCAGCACCTCGGAGGTTTGCTTCAAATGCTGACGCTTATCGCTATGCACAGTGTCCACAAGCATGGGCATCAACATATCTTTTTGCTTAAGTTTGTTGCCAACAAACAAAGTGTCGGGACATATACCATGCTGATCGGCATAATTCATTGCATAGTTGGCTGCAATAAAAATAGGAACATAAGAACGCGTCTCTCGTGGCAACCAAGGATAAATCGACCAAAAATCGCGTTTCCCTCCAGCGCGTTGTATCGCTTTGTTCACGTTACCCGGACCACAATTGTAAGCTGCCAGGGCCAAGTGCCAATCCCCCAACAAGTTGTAAAGAGTCTTGAGATATCGGCACGCGGCATCGGTTGATTTATACGGATCCAATCGTTCATCCACCAACGAATTAACCTCCAATCCATAGAGTCTGCCGGTAGCAGGCATGAACTGCCATAAACCACCCGCCCCTGCCCTTGAGCGTGCCGAAGCATTGAGAGCAGATTCAATCACAGCCAGATATTTCAATTCGTAGGGCAACCCATGCTGTGCCAATTTATCCTCAAAGATAGGGAAATACATTTCACTAAGCCGTATCAAAGAGGCCAACTGACGTGGCCGACGAATCACATACATCTCGATGAACGTCTTCACCACATCATTGTATGGCAAACCAATCTCGTTGGGTAATGCCTGCAATCGCGCAATATACTCAGCGTCCGATAAGCGGGTCGTATCATGCTCCATGGTACATTGCGTCGTGTCCAACCACTGCAACGACCACTCTACCAAATCCAAGTCCAATTGACTATGCTCAATTTTCACCAATGGCAACCCATCAACCATTCCAAGCGAGTCAGCCACATTAGCCAGCTCAACCACCGCTAAAGCCTCATCCACCACTTCCGCAGAGGATGCCTGACCTGCTGTAGTCTGAGCAAAGATGGGTAAAAATGCACAACTAAACAGCCAACAAAAACATATATATCGTTTCATCAAAAAGTAAATGCTACGTGCATTTCTGCACTTGGATTATTCATAAAATCATGATTGATAGCCGGTTGCACCTTCATACTCAAATCAGCCGACACTTCGAAATCAAATAACTGTGCATCCACATACGCATCAATCAGCGACAACGCATACACCAACACCGCTGCCACAACCGAAAAATCACGATAGCGTCTATAATTGTTTTCATAATTTTTCAGCGTAGTCTGCCATTTTGAAGGTCCTCCCACAGCAGCCAAGTCGTATCCATCCGGCAGAATTGCAATGTAAGTCTTCTCCGGATTGTTCTGCTCAACAGCGCCGCTTTGAATATCATCATACAAGTCACGATAGGCCGTACGATAATCCGAATATAAACCATCGGTATAAATTATACCATAAGCACTACCGAAAAAAGCCGCATAAACAATAGGCAGTTTCCAATAGCTTTGGTTATAAATCTGGCCAAAACCGGGCACAATAGCCCCCATCCAAACCGCACGCATAGGTTGCGGTTTGAAGGCCAATCGCACAGAATCACGATGTGAGACCTGCTCGGTAGGAACACGCACAAAATCCTGAGCACAACACATCGATGCTACGCCCAAAAACATACATACTATCAGTATCCAGCGCTTCAATTCTTCAGTTTCTCTACCAGTTTCATCAAGTCGTCCTCATTGCCAAAAGCCACTGTCAGTTTGCCTTTGCCTTTCGCATTACAACTTAATGTCACCTTGTTTCCCAATTTTCGGGTCAATTCTTTCTGTAATTCCTCCAATTCAGGTTGGATAGGTTTTGGCTGTTTAGCGTTCGGCTCCGGCTCCTCATCATAATGAGACACAATCTCTTCAACCTTGCGAACGCTCAATCCCTCAGATAAGATGCGCTTGTAAATAGCCAATTGGGCCTCGGCAGTACGCACTCCCAAAATAGCTCGCGCATGTCCCATATCAATTCTGTCCTGCTGTAATCCCATTTGAATCTCAGCGGGCAGTTTCAGCAAGCGAAGGTAGTTGGCCACAGTCGCGCGCTTTTTTCCCACACGCTCCGCCATATGTTCTTGCGTAAGCTGATAATCATCCATCAATCGCTGGTAAGCCAACGCTATCTCGATAGCATCCAGATCGTCTCGCTGTATGTTCTCAATCAAGGCCCACTCCATTACCTGTTCGTCTTTCGCCGTGCGAACATATGCAGGAATAGCGGTCAAACCGGCCAGTTTAGAGGCACGGAAACGACGCTCACCAGCGATGATCATATACGTATCGTCATCGTTCTTTCTCAACGTAATAGGCGATATGACTCCATGTTCACGGATTGAATCTGCCAATTCTTCCAGCGCCTCTTCATCGAAATTACGACGCGGCTGATTCGGGTTGGCTATAATCTGAGTCAAAGGCACTTCGCAAATAGAGCTGCTACCATTGCTCTCGACATGCGAGGTATCAATGAGCGCATCCAATCCACGGCCAAGACCAATATTCTTTTTAACTGCCATATTTGAAATAAGAATGATTTCCTATAAATAAAGATATTCAAAAAAGGATTTTATCCACGTTTTATCAACTCTTTCGCCAACGAGACATAGTTGTGCGCGCCCTTAGAAGATGCATCATAATCCATCACACAAAGGCCATGCGATGGTGCCTCACTCAAACGTACGTTACGCGTAATAACGGTATTGAAGACCAAACTGCCAAAATGCTTTTTCACCTCGTCATAGACTTGTGAAGAGAGGCGAAGACGATTGTCATACATCGTCAACAGGAAACCTTCAATCTGAAGAGAAGGGTTCAATTTCGACTTAATAATTTTGATTGTATTAAGAAGTTTAGCAATGCCTTCCAACGCAAAAAATTCAGCCTGCACAGGAATAATCACACTGGATGAAGCCGTCAGCGCGTTGACTGTAATCAATCCCAAAGAGGGCGAACAATCGATGAGCACATAGTCGTATGCTGCACTTACCTGCTCGATGATACGTTTGAGAATAGTCTCACGATCGTCGATGCCCAGCATCTCAATTTCCGCTCCTACCAGATCAATGTGTGAAGGGATAATGTCTAGGTTTTTTACGTCTGTGTGCAAGATCGCTTTTTGAGGATCTATACCATTAATCAGACACTCGTAGATGGTGGCGCTCAATTCGCGAATATCGATGCCCAATCCCGACGATGCGTTCGCCTGAGGATCTGCGTCTATCAGTAATACCTTCTTGCCCTCTTTGGCCAAAGCTGCAGACAGGTTAATCGCTGTTGTGGTCTTGCCGACACCACCTTTTTGATTGGCTAATGAGATAATTTTTGCCATGAAATATTAGTTAGTTTAGTACAATTTTGTTGTATTTTGTGCATAGAAACACAAAATATTTGGCAAAGATATAAAAAAAAAGCCAAATATCAAAATATTTGGCCTTAAATCTACAGTTTTCGTGTAAATTTTTGTTTATTTTTGTTTTATCGGAATCAAAAAGCCATTTTTTAACGCAAGGTATTGTAAGCGAAATCAAAAAGCAATCAAACCAATCATATCCTAATTGACGAGAACATGACAATCAACCGCGGGCAATTAATTCCAACACAACCCGATTAGCTCAAACCTTCTATCAAACCGTTAATCACGTCAATACGTTCAGCTTGAGGGGACTTGTTCAGACCCGGCATACGAATTATCGTACCGGCAATCGCTACGACCATTCCCGAACCTGAGTTAATCACAACATCACGCACTTTGATGGTAAAGTCCGTAGGGCAACCATATGCCTTGGCATCATCAGAAAAAGAGTATTGTGTTTTGGCAATACATACGGGCAAATGGCTATATCCCAACTCGTCAGCCAACTTCAATCGATGTTCCGCAGCTTCCGAAAATTCCACACCCGTAGCACCATAAATTTTAGTACAAACTTTTTCTATTTTTGCATGTAAATCATCTGTATCTTCATAGGTCAGTTGCAAAGGCTTAGACGGCTGATTCTCAACACGTTCGATAACTGCCGTTGCCAAATCCAGAGCGCCTTCTCCGCCCTTCATAAACACGTCATTTACCACGCATTCAATCCCTAAGCGCTTACATTCGTCCATCACGACTTTTATCTCTTCTTCACTATCCGTTTGATAGCGATTCAGCGTAGCAATAACAGTCTGTCCGAAACCTTGAAGATTGCTGACGTGACGCGACAAATTCTTCACTCCATTTTGTACGCCCAGAGGATCCGGTGTCTGCAAATCCAATTCGCTAACCCCACCATGCATCTTCAAACCTCGAATCGTCGCCACGATAACCGTTGCAGCGGGCTGCAAACCGGCAGTACGGCACTTGATATCATAGAATTTCTCGGCACCCAAATCGGCACCAAAACCGGCCTCTGTTACCACATAATCGGCACAACTCATCGCCAATTTGGTTGCCAACACGGTGTTGCAACCGTGTGCTATATTCGCAAATGGGCCACCATGAACGAAAGCAGGAGTATTCTCCGTCGTCTGCACCAGATTAGGACTCAATGCATCCATCAGCAATGCCACGATAGCACCACCCACACCCATGTCTTTCACATAGAATGGTTTGTCATCGGTCGTAATACCCAGCAGGATATTATCGATACGTTTTCTCAGATCTTCGATTCCCGTTGTCAAACAAAGGATAGCCATGATCTCGCTGGCAGGCGTGATGTCAAACCCACTGGGTTGCTCGATGCCATTGGTAGCGGCACCCTGTCCCGTTGTGATACGACGCAAAGCACGATCGTTGACATCCAACACGCGCTTCCAAAGCACTTCTTTCAGGGCAAATCCCTCATTCTGATGCTGATATTGATAGTTGTCCAACAACGCAGAAATCATGTTATGGGCAGACGTAACTGCATGAAAATCACCAGTAAAGTGCAGATTGATTTTCTCCATAGGCACAACCTGACTGTATCCTCCACCAGCAGCACCACCTTTCATACCGAAACAAGGTCCCAATGAAGGTTCGCGCAAAGCAACAACCGCATTCTTACCTTTGCGACAAAGGCCCATGGTCAAACCTACGGACACCGTCGTCTTGCCTATGCCTGCCTTGGTAGGCGTGATGGCCGTCACCAAGATCAACTTGCTCTTTTTGACACGCTCTTCATCAATCAGCATATAGGGAACTTTGGCGATATAGCGCCCATAAGGCTCAATCACATCTGCCGGAATTGACAACTTGACCGCCACGTCCTGAATGGGCAGCATCTGGCACTCGCGTGCTATCTGAATATCTGTTTTCATAAATAATTAATTATGAATATTTGGTTTTCAATTATAAAAATGGCGATCGTTTTCCTGACGTTATTCCAAAAATCTCCGTTCGAATTAGCATTATCCCCACTTGGCGCGCAGGCGTCGAATAAATGAGCCATCACTATTAGCAGGTGAGTAGTTAGGCGTAGTCAAGAGTGACACATCTGCATCCGCCGGATTTTGTGCGGGGAACATGAGCACAAAAGCCGCCTTCCCCATGGCCTCCTTAAGAATTCCTTCCGTTCGGCTCATGCTCTCAACATACGATGGCGTCATCGTGCGTGCCTGTACGACAATCAACAATTCATCTTCAGCAATACCTGCCAATATTCGACTCAGCACTTTCCAGTCGTTCACGTACTCCTGCGTCACCTCTGCTCTCAGTTGTCCGGCCAGTTTTTCCAGCAGCATCTGCCAACCAGCATAGTACATCTCCTGTTCGGCTCCCGTTGGCACCAATACGCGCACGCGTGTATATTCAGTAAGAGGTCGCAACAAATGACAGAGCCAAATCGCCTGGTTCGGTCGCGCCAATAACGTTAAGGCCAATTCGTTGTCTTGCGTAAACTCCGTCACGACCTGTTTAACGCGCTGATCTTCAGGCATTTTTCGAATACCATCATGTATAACATATGCCACATCTTTTGGACGACGATTGGTTGGCGTCTTCTGCGTAGGTACCAGCATCATCAAGTCGGTATCCAGCGTGGCATCTGCAGTTGCGGACTCTTCGGCCAACTGTTTAGCCGCATGATCGGTCACAAATGAAGACACAGCACAAGAGACCAATATCAATAGGATCGTACCATTCAAAATGGTTTCGGGGATAAGCCGCGTGCCATCGGGCATCATGATTGTGTAACCAATCATCACCGTAGCCAAAGCTCCAGCAGCATGCGAATTGGTCAAACCAAACATCAGCTGACGCTGGCTCGAATTGAGTCCAAACAATCGTTGGGTCAGCCAAGCGGCCAACCATTTGGTAAAAATTCCGACCACAATCATCACCACAGCCACAATCATGGCCTGCCATCCCTGAGCAAACACCACCGGATCGACCAGCATACCCACACTAAGCAGGAATATTGGGATAAAAATAGCATTGCCCACAAAACTGATACGAGTAGCAATCGGTCCGCCGAGCAGGATTTGCTTGTTTAGCGCCAATGCCGTCAGAAAGACACCCAAGATTGGTTCTATTCCGGCCTGTTTGGCCAATAACCCGCCCACGACAGCCATAGTCATCACCCAACTCCAGACCATCACATTATCGGTCACACGCCTCAAAAACCAACGTGTCAGCAGCGGCATCAGGCCAAACACAATCAGCAACATCATCACAGAGCCGATGACCATACGCCACCACAAAGCAGCCGAATCGCCGGCAGAGAAATGGCTACTGACCAAAGCCAACGTCAACAACGAGCCCGTCACGGCAAAGAGTGTACCACCAATCACGATACTCACGGCCGGATTACGCTGGATATTGTATCGGCTCACAGCAGGGAAGGTCATCAACGTATGACTGGCCATCATCGAAGCCATCAGCACGCTGGTCCATAAGGGGAATCCCAACAAAAGGCCGGCGAGAAAAGTACCCGCCAACGGCAATAAGAAGGTAAGCACAGCAAAGACCATGCTACGTCCCTTCAAATCACGAAAATCGTTGATATCAATCTCAACACCGGAAAGAAACATCACATACAGAATGCCAATCTGAGAAAACGCTTCAATAATACCATTCTGATGCAGCAGGTTCAATCCATGTGGTCCCACCAGCAACCCTGTCAGAATCAGACCGGCAATAGCAGGGATATGCAGTTTTTTGCATACCAGAGGAACTGCCAGAATGATTACCAGCAGCATCGCTGTCACAGATAGGGTTGAAGATATCATATTTTATTAATTTTCAGTCTTTTAATCAAGAGAGAACAGCATAAGAAAAACCACTATACGTACTGTCCGGTCAGGCTGCCTTTTGCGCCACGAATTTCGTCCAGCGTGCCCGTTGCCACGATTTGGCCGCCCCCACGTCCACCTTCAGGGCCAAGGTCGATAATATAATCAGCCGCCCGAATCACGTCCAGATTATGCTCGATAATAATGACCGTACTGCCCCTGTCCACCAGTTTCTGTATGACCTCCAGCAGTACCCGTATATCATCGAAATGCAAACCGGTCGTAGGTTCGTCCAAAATATAAACCGTTTTGCCGGACGATGGTCGTGCCAGTTCGGTTGCCAACTTCATGCGTTGCGCCTCGCCTCCGGATAATGTTGTGCTGCTCTGTCCCAGTTTCAAATAACCAAGCCCGACCTCTTGCATTGTTCGGATTTTCTTGAGAATATGTGGCTGGGCCTCAAAGAACTCGACGGCCTGATTGATGGTCATATCCAGCACGTCTCCAATACTCTTTCCCTTAAAGCGCGCTTCCAGAGTCTCCTTGTTATAACGCTTACCATTACAAGCCTCACAGGTTACATAGACATCCGGTAAGAACCTCATTTCCAGCGTTTTATAGCCATTACCAGAACACTCTTTGCATCGTCCGTCGCCGGTATTAAAAGAAAAACGGCCAGCCTTCCAGTTGCGAATCTTCGACTCAGGCAACTGAGTAAACAACTCGCGTATATCATTAAAAACGCCGGTGTAGGTAGCAGGATTGCTACGCGGGGTACGCCCAATCGGGGACTGATCCACAGCAACAACCTTATCTATAATCTTCTTGAACTGCGCATCGGTCACATCCAGTCGTTGTGCCTCAACAACTGCTTGCTTCTTTCCGCCTTTTACGTGCGTTTCTTCCGGAAGCTCCAACACCAATGAATCATATGGCATAGGAGTCGTCAAACTGCGCGTAAATCGCTGAGAAAGAATAGGATACAATGTCTTATTAATCAATGTTGACTTACCACTTCCGCTCACTCCTGTGACGCAAATCAGTTGTCCAAGAGGGAACTCGACTGTCACATTCTTCAGGTTGTTTCCCCTGCAACCAGTCAACACCAGTTTACGTCCATCACCAACACGATTACGGCTGCCGGGAACCTGCAATTCGCCTGTCAGATACTGCGACGTAAGCGTATGCTGCAGCAACATCTCCGAATAGGTGCCCTCATAAACCACATTACCTCCCAATCGTCCGGCCTTAGGTCCAATATCAACAATCCAATCGGCTTCGCGCATGATTTGTTCGTCGTGCTCCACCACAACGACCGAGTTGCCCATGTCGCGCAACTCCTTAAGCGAATCGATAAGTCGCTGATTATCACGCTGATGCAAACCTATCGATGGTTCGTCTAATATATAGAGTACATTCACCAATCGCGAACCAATCTGGGTCGCCAATCGAATACGTTGGCTTTCTCCACCCGACAAACTGTCAGCAGGTCGATTCAACGACAGATAGTTCAGTCCAACCTGTTCGAGGAAATGCAGTCGCTTATCTATTTCCTTGACTATTTCCGAGGCAATCTGAGTCTGCGTTTGGTTCATGGCCTCAGCCAGGGCATGATTCAAGCAAGCACGTAATTCGCTGATATCCAGTCGGGCCAACTCAGAAATATTCTTCTCGTCAATACGAAACATCAGGCTCTCTTTGCGCAAACGATCGCCATGACATTCCGGGCATTCCACCCATTCCTGTTCCTCCGTACCGTCCTCTTCCTCAGCCGCTTTCCATGTAGCTTCTGCCCCATTGAGCCAAGCCAATACGCTCTCTTCATCAGGCAGTTCTTCGTCCTCTGACGAACCTGTAACCTGCTGAATATCAGATTTTCTCACACGTCCCAATCCTTTGCAGCATGGGCACCATCCTCGCGGGCTGTTGAACGAGAAATTATGAGGAGCAGGATCGGCATACGAGATGCCCGTGGTGGGACACATCAACGTACGGGAGAAATATCGTATCTGTTTATCTTGTGCCGCATCCAAATCCAGTAGCATCATCATGCCATTGCCTTGCTGCATGGCCATCTTGATGCTCTGAAGCATGCGTTTCTCATCCTCAGAGTCAGCCTCCGCATTCACACGAATGCGATCTATGACCAGTTCAATCGTATGATTGCGATAGCGATCAACGCGCATGCCATGCACCAATTCCTGCAATTGGCCATCAACGCGGACATACACATATCCTTTTCGCCTGACCTGGTCAAACAATTCTCGGTAATGACCTTTACGATTGTTGACCAATGGCGCCAAGATAATCACCTTGTGACCGGCATATTTATCGCGAATCAATCCGGAAATCTGCTCATCGGTATAATGCACCATCTGCTCGCCCGTTTCGTAGGAGTAAGCAATAGCAGCACGCGCAAAAAGAAGTCGAAGATAGTCGTACACCTCGGTAACAGTACCCACAGTCGAACGCGGATTTCGCGAGGTAGTGTGCTGATCAATACTAATAACGGGTGACAAACCAGTAATCTTATCCACATCGGGTCGCTGCATATTGGTCAGAAAGCCTCTCGCATAAGATGAGAACGTATCGATATACCGCCTCTGCCCCTCGGCAAAGATGGTATCGAAAGCGAGACTGGACTTTCCACTACCGGACAAACCCGTTATGACGCTCAGTTTATTACGGGGGATGCGCGTGCTAACATTCTTTAAATTATTAACGCGCGCGCCCGTGACCTCTATCCAATTTTCATTATCCATAAAACCTCTGCAAAATTACTAAAAAAAACTAACATACACAAATCTGATACCATTTTTTTGTCCAAAAAAGGCAAAAAATGCATCCAATCATACAAAAGCGCATTTTTTTTGCATTTTTTTTCTAAAATATTTGGTCATGTCAAAAAAAAGCAGTAATTTTGCACCCGCTTTCAAAAAGAAGCATGGCTCCGTAGCTCAACTGAATAGAGCATCTGACTACGGATCAGAAGGTTACAGGTTTGAATCCTGTCGGAGTCACATCGATACTCCACTATCTTACTTAAGAGCAAGATGGTGGAGTTTTTATTTGCTTATATGCCGACAAAAACATGCATCTTCCTTAACTATCCTGACGATACAACATATGATACAAAATAAGAGTATCAGACAAGTTAACAAAAAAGTTATAAGGTTTGCTAGAGCTCTGCTGGAGGTTTGCTAGAGCTTTGCTAAAAGTCTTAGGGTAGTACAAGGACAGTATAAGGGGAGACAGCGGGCAAACCGCATAGAATCAGGGCAAAAACGACCATATAGACAGCAACAAAACAGGGAACAAATGGTGTAGAAGAGGCAAAAATCGACCAGAACGGCTACAAAAATTAACAAATATGTTAAAAAATTAACAAATATGTTAAGACAATGTCAACATATTGAACCTAAACCCAAAATTACCGCATGCCCACGAAAAAACTATCGCAGACACATAAAAAATATAAATGCAGACACATAAAATATAAACGCATACGCATAAAAAGCAAAAAAAACGCACAGAAATACGCAATTTATTTGGCTATATCAAAAAAAAGCAGTAACTTTGCACGCTTTTTCGTGCGATGGTCTCTATTTATGAGATTATTTGTAGGTTTAGCATTAGTGTGATGGAATACGGAAGACTATCCACTCCGCACCTCCGGCTGCTTCGTCCAACGGATCACTCCGAACAAAAAGAACAGCCTGTGCGCTACTTTCTTCCGAGTATATTAAGTAACACAATTTTACAATGAAAACTTTCGAATTGACCGGCGAACTCCGTTCAGAGTTCGGTAAGAAGGCTGCAAAGGCCCTTCGTAAGCAAGAACTTGTTCCATGTAATCTGTATGGTTGCGGCGAGCAAATCACTTTCACCGTAAACACCAACGACGTACGTAAACTCATCTACACTCCTGACACTCAGGTAGTTATCCTCACCATTGGTGACAAGACTTACAACTGCGTTGTTAAGGAACTTCAGTTCCATCCGGTTAAGGAGCTTCTCCTCCACATCGACTTCCTTGTAGTTGACGAGAACAAGCCTGTAGTAGTAGCTATCCCAGTTCAACTCAACGGCCTCGCTGAGGGTGTTAAAGCCGGTGGTAAACTTTCTCTCGAGATGCGTAAACTCAAAGTTCGCGCTATCTACACCAACCTTCCTGACCGCGTTGAGATCGACGTTACCTCACTTGGTTTGGGCAAGAAGATCATGGTGGCTGACCTTCACTACGAAGGATACGAGATTGCAAACGTTAAGGAGCAAGTCGTTTGCCAAGTTGTTGCTACCCGTGCATCTAAGGGTAAGTAATCATCCGATTACGAGCAACTGTTGAAACAATTGGCAACAGCACATTTAGAGGGTAGGAGGCAACTCTTGCCCTCTTTTGCATAAAAAACACATTTCAGGGGTGTTCCAAAAAACCGTTCCCTATAAGGGAATAATCATAAAAAACGCCCCGTTTTACTTCAAAATATGGCAAAATATTTGATAGTAGGTCTTGGCAATATCGGCGACGAATATGCCAACACTCGCCACAATATTGGTTTCAAGATGGTAGATGCACTCGCCAACGAAGTGGGTGCCACATGGGAAGACAAACGCTATGGTTTTGTCACGCATTTCCGCGTGAAAAACGCAGAATTGGTCATGCTCAAGCCTTCCACCTACATGAACCTGTCAGGTCAAGCCGTTCGCTACTGGATGCAACAAGAGAAAATTCCCCTTGAGAACCTGTTTGTTCTCGTCGATGACCTCAACATTCCATTCGGCACAATACGCATGCGCAAATCGGGTTCAGCAGGTGGTCATAATGGCCTCAAGAATATCGAGCAACTTCTCTGCACACCCAACTATTGCCGTTTGCGATTTGGCATCGGCAATGAATACACACGTGGCGCTCAGATTGGTCATGTATTGGGCGAATGGACTCCGGAAGAAGCCCAAGCCCTACCCGAGCGGCTCAAGACGACCGGCGAAATCATACGCTCGTTCTGCCTGCAAGGCATTGACCGAACCATGAATCAGTTCAACGGAAAATAACACTCCCCCATGGCAAACGAAGAACGAATCGACAAATACCTTTTCGCCATGCGCATCTACAAGACGCGCAGCATTGCCGCAGATGCCTGCAAGAAAGGGCGAGTCAAGATGAATGGCACGGACATGAAACCCGCTAAGACATTCAAAATCGGAGATATTTTCACCGTGCGAAAAGGGCCTATCACCTACAGTTACAAAGTGCTGCAACTATCCGAGAACCGTCTGGGAGCCAAGTTGGTGCCCGAATACATGCAGGACATCACGGCTCCAGAACAGCTCGAGATTCTCGAACTGGCAAGACTGGGCGCAACACAAGGTGTACGCGATCGTGGTGCCGGTCGCCCGACCAAAAAAGATCGCCGAGACATCGACGTATTTATCTCAGACGACTACGATTTTAATTTAGACGACATCGACGATGACGAAGAAATCTGACAACATAGCCGAATATATCCTCTCCATGTGGCAAATGGAGGATTTGGTACGCGCCTATCAGGACGACGCGACCCTGGAGCAGAATCAGTTCCTGATGGAAATCAAAAACATGATGCTCAGCGAGGGAATCATGCCCGCCGGCCACACGCAACTCACGATGATAGCCATCGAAGAGATGCAAGACATTCACACAGAGCTCTACGACAAAGACGCTCAGTATCGTGCGGCGTGGATTCAACTCAGACCCGCATTAACCGTCCTCAAATCCAAAACCGACGACCCCACCATGTCGGACATTGAGATGTGCCTCACTTTCCTATACGAGATTATGCTACTGCGTCTGCAGAAACGTGAGATCAGCGCCGAAACGCTGGCCATTCAGCATCAGGTCAGTTCTGTGCTCCGATTCATCGCGCTTGCCTATCACGCCAATCTCACAGAAGAGGATATGTAAGCACACCCTATTGATGAGTGTTTCCCCCAATCAACGCGCCCTACCATGACAGCCAAACAACGATTTGAACGGTGTCAAGTCTGGTTTATGACCAACATGCCACATGCCGAAAGCGAACTTCAATACAGCACTCCCTTCGAACTGCTGGTAGCCGTTATGCTCTCGGCCCAATGCACGGACAAACGCGTCAACCTCGTCACTCCTGCCCTTTTTTCCGCTTATCCCACGGCAGAAGCGATGGCAAAGGCCGGCGTGGAGCAGGTTTTTCATCACATTCGCTCGGTCAGCTACCCCAATGCCAAAGCCGCACATCTGGTAAGTATGGCGCAACGGTTGGTCAGCGATTTTGGCGGGGAAGTGCCGGACACAGTTGAGAAACTTGTCACCCTTCCGGGAGTGGGCAGGAAAACGGCCAACGTCGTTTGTGCTGTCATTTGGCAAAAACCAACCATGGCCGTTGACACCCATATTTTTCGCGTGAGCGAGCGCATTGGACTTACGACAGGAAGCCGCAATCCGCTTCAAACAGAACAGGCATTAATGCGTATCATTCAGCCGGAAATCATCCCTTTGGCCCATCATTGGCTACTGCTTCACGGACGCTATGTATGCACGGCTCGCAAACCACAATGCGACCAATGTGGCATTCAGGACGCATGCCGATATTTCAACAAGAGCCGTTCTAAAACAACAAAAAAACAACAAAATACGCAAACATTTGCATAATTGAAAAATTTTGCGTACCTTTGCAGTCAAATATAAAACTACAAATATATGGCAGACAAAAAATCAGCAGCTGCACCTGCAGTTAACGACAAACTGAAAGCACTTCAGTTGGCAATGGAAAAAATTGAGACCACTCATGGCAAAGGCTCCATCATGAAGTTGGGCGACCGAAAAGTGGACGAGATTCCCGTTATCTCAACGGGTTCTATTGGTTTGAACGCAGCATTGGGCGTAGGCGGTCTCCCTCGCGGACGTATCGTTGAGATCTTTGGTCCGGAATCATCAGGTAAGACCACATTGGCAATCCATGCCATCGCCGAAGTGCAGAAAAAAGGCGGTATCGCAGCCATCATCGATGCTGAGCACGCTTTCGACAGTTTCTATGCACAAAAATTGGGAGTTAACGTGGACGAGTTGCTCATTTCTCAACCGGACTTCGGCGAGCAGGCGCTGGAGATTGCAGACCAGTTGATCAGTTCTGCCGCCATTGACCTCGTCGTAGTGGACTCGGTAGCCGCCCTCACGCCTAAAGCAGAATTGGAAGGCGATATGGGCGAAAGCAAAGTGGGTCTGCAAGCACGACTCATGTCACAAGCGCTCCGTAAACTCACGGCCACGATCAACAAGACCAACACTTGCTGTATCTTTATCAATCAACTTCGCGAAAAGATCGGTATAAGCTATGGCAGTCCGGAGACAACTACAGGCGGTAACGCACTCAAGTACTATGCCTCTGTACGCTTGGATATTCGCAAAACAGGCGGTGTCAAAGATGGCAACGAGACGTTGGGTAACAGCGTTAAGGTGACCGTCAAGAAGAACAAGGTGGCTCCTCCATTCAAAGTGGCCGAGTTTGACATCATGTTCGGTGAGGGTATCTCAAAAACCGGCGAGATTGTAGATCTGGGTGTCGGCTATAGCATCATCAAGAAAGCAGGTTCGTTCTACTCATATCAAGACACCAAACTCGGTCAGGGACGCGAGAAAGTGAAAGACTTACTGCGCGAAAATCCGGAATTGGCAGAGAAATTGGAAGCAGAAATCATGACCGCTATCAAAGAAGGGCGCGAATTTAAAACCACCAAAAAGAGCTAATTTCGAACCACATCCATTTTATTCAACTCCAATAGATGGAACAAGTATCGCTTACCTTAACACCTCAGCAGGCGGCAGATAAAGCACAGATTCAGAAGGCAGTGGCACACCAGTTGCACCTGCCTTCTGAGGCAATATATAATTTTCGCATCGTCAAGCGCTCGGTGGATGCCAGACAACGCGACATCAAGATTTTGCTGACCGTACAAGCTTTCCTGTCACCCGAGGAAGCCCAACTGCCTCCCTACCCTGCTCCCCGCTATCAGGACGTGCACCATGCCGAACACGAGGTGCACATCATCGGGGCCGGGCCGGCGGGCTTGTTTGCCGCGTTGCAACTATTGGAGTTGGGCATACGTCCTATTATCTTCGAAAGAGGCAAAGACGTAAGCGCACGCAAAACAGACATCGCTTTGCTGAACCGCAATCAAGGCATCAACAACGAGTCCAACTACTGTTTCGGAGAAGGCGGCGCGGGCACGTTCTCCGACGGAAAACTATTCTCTCGCTCCAAGAAACGCGGCAATATGCAACGTGTCATGGAGCTTTTCCACTATTTTGGTGCCAACGACGGTGTACTATACGAAGCCCACGCTCATATAGGAAGCGACCGTTTGCCAGGTATTATTCGTCGCATGCGTGAATGCATCATCGAGCACGGAGGAGAAGTGCATTTCCAGCATTGTATCCAGTCCATCGACGTGAGTTCAAGCGCCATTCCTACCATCTTAGCGATCGGACACTCCGCCCACGACACCTACCGGATGTTGGCTGAATCAGGAGTGGAGTTGGAGCCAAAAGGCTTTGCTTTTGGCGTGCGCGTCGAGCATCCTCAGTCGCTCATCGACGATCTCTTGTACCACCACTCCCCCCTGCGCCAACAGGGTCTTTTGCCCGCTGCGAGCTACGCTCTTGTCACGCAGGTTCCTGCCCATATCGGCCAACCAAAAGGCAATCCAACAGGCCGCAAAGGCCAATCGACTCCAACCGAGCAGACAACGCGAGGTGTGTATAGTTTTTGCATGTGTCCGGGCGGTCACATCGTCCCTGCAGGCAGCACGACCGAATCAGGCATCGTCAATGGAATGTCGGCCAGCCATCGCAACTCACCTTTCGCCAATTCAGGTATCGTAGTAGAGTTGCACCCCGAGGACATGCTGGCAGATTGGCTTCCTCAAAAGCAAACAAATGAAGGTGCGGGCGAAAGGTTCCATACGGCGTGCGCAGATACGGCAACAAGTCTCAGCGACATGACAAAAAAAGCGCTCCAATGCCTGGAATGGCAAGAGCGAGTCGAGCATCTGAGTTGGGAACACGGAGCATTAGCTGCCGGAAAACCCGATAGTGCCATAGCGCCGACTCAGCGGCTGAAAGATTTTGTAAACGGACGGGCATCTCGAGATTTGCCTAAGACGTCTTATCTTCCGGGCTGTCACATTTCGCGCCTGGATCAATGGCTGCCACCCGTGATTGGACGCTCTTTACAACAAGGGTTTGTCGCATTTGACAAGAAATATCCGGGTTTCCTCACCAATGAGGCCGTCATTCTGGGCGTAGAGAGCAGAAGTAGTTCTCCGGTACGCATCCCTCGCGACAAAGACACCATGCAGGCCTACAATCAGCACGGCCAGCCCATCATGCTGTTTCCGGCCGGTGAGGGCGCCGGTTACGCCGGTGGCATCACATCCTCGGCATTGGATGGCATCAATGCGGCCTATGCTGTTGCCGCCAAATTAGGCATCTGTCCACCCACAAAGTAGTTGCCATTTGCAAGTATATCTCGGCGAGAGTAGCCTGCATAAGCAAAAAAAAGGCAGAAAAGTACAAGAACGCAAAAAAAGAACCACTAACGGAAAGAAAATACATATAAAATTTGGCCAAATCAAAAAAAAGTACTATCTTTGTACACCTATTTTTATAAAAGCTCAATCTTACATGTTAGACTCTTTTTTGTCATGGCCTATTTTCATATGCCTGACGTTTGCGTTTTTGTTACTGACCCAGAAACGGAAATTGCATCTATCCCAGCTGATATTTGCCTTTATTTTGCTTTGCCAAATACCGTTTATAGCTACCATTTCTGCCCTTTCCAGCGAAAATTGGAAAGAGTTGTTTCACTATAGCAAAGAGATTGATGCCTTTTTCAAGCCACTTTACATGTTGCTGGCTTACCTGTACTCTTATACGCTCGTACGCGCGAGTAATCTGAAAAGGTGGCAATACTACTTGTTTGCCATTCCTTTCATCACCCTATTCTTCTGTATTTTCATTTACCACATTTTAGACAGTTCTATACCAGGCTGGTCGATTTTGCGCGCCGTTTTATGGACGAGCGTTGGAGTCATTACCTTCGGAGGCGATTTGTTCCTATTGGTATATGGTATCAAAAATATTCGATACCTCAAAGGAAAGGTGGAAAACTACATTGCTAATGGCCAAGATGCAATCAAACCGATAATCAAGCAATACAGCCATGCTTATATCACCTTCATTATCATGCAGATACCTGTATTTATCACGCTGGTCGTCAGAGAAGAATATGTCAATATATTTTGCGTAATCTGGGCGGTCTGCTATTCGCTATATCTCATGTATCTGTGCAGATTGGTACTAAGAGGGTTCAACAGTATTGAGATGAGCAGTAGAGATATTCAGCATGCCGAAAACAGCAAGAATCAGCTCATAAAAGAAGCCTTGGAAAACAATTTTACAGAAGATCTTAGCAAAGAAATAATAGAGGAACTGGACGAGGAAATTCATTATCTGCAGGATAGAATCGAAATGCAGCCGGCCGATAAGATAATGACGAGCGAAGGCAAACGGATGGTACAGGAGTTAGTCGCAGAAGACCGAAGCAATACGAAGGAGAAAACATCCATTGCCAAAAACGAGGAAACAGCAGACAAAAAACAAAAAACAGATACCGACGAAACAAAGATTGCACGAAGTAAACAGATCGAGCGCTACATCAACGAAAAAAACATACCGGAGATGCTGCAAAAGTTGATGATCGAAAAGAAAATATATCTGCAGCCGAACATCACCATTGCACAAGTAGCCAAAGAGTTGGGCACCAATAACGCCTATTTGTCGATGTATCTGAACGAAATACTGAACATAAACTTTACGGATTACATCAACACGCTCCGCATTCATAACGAGGTGTTGCCACGCATCGAAAGCAATCCGGAGATATCGGCTCAAGACCTGATTTATACGAGCGGATTTAACCATCCTGCAACTTTCTATCGCGCCTTTCAGAAGATTACCGGTCAGTCATTCCCGGCCTACAAGAAAAATTTGAGTTCGAAATAAGACCAACATTTGATTTGAATATTCTCACGTCAAAAAAGACGTAACACGTTGAGGACAAAGCCGAACAGACAGCACCGACATTCCACGAGTACCCCCGAACAATAACGCATACGACCAAGCAGTCAGGAGAGCAGAAGCCTCTTGACTGCTTTTTTTGCGCGCCATCCACTCGTGATGGGGAATAGCCAAGCACAATATTCGACGCCGATGAGCCGATATCACAGACACGACCGAAGAGTGGAACAACAACCCAGAAGGGGGAAGAGCAGGGCGCACAAAAGGG
>JAKSNQ010000004.1 GCA_024399615.1 Paludibacteraceae bacterium
TCTAATGCATCTACAAATTCACAAACTCCAATCAGCCGGATTCTACACCGCGCCTACACCACGCCTTAACTCGGCCATTTCATTCCCAAAGAAACAGCTTTTTTCTGAAGCCACCAAATATTTGTACGAAAAAAACATATTTTCTTTGTAATTTCAAAAAAAAATCGTACTTTTGCAAAAAAATTACGACACATGAAAATCATAGCAACAAGCGATTGGCATCTGGGCAATCTGTTTCACGGGAATGACCGATTGGCCGAACACAAGCACTTCCTGCAATGGCTGCTGGAGACCCTGCAGGCAGAGCAACCTGACGGACTGCTGATAGCAGGCGACGTGTTCGACAACGGTAATCCGTCGGCTTCCGCCCAATCAGCCTACTACGAATTTTTGGCAGACGCCACACAGAAATGCCCCCAGATGCAGATAGTGATAACCGCCGGTAACCACGATTCGGCCAACCGACTGGAAGCTCCACGTGCCCTACTCTCTCGGCACAAAGTGGAGATACGCGGCATGGTACATCGCAGTTGGAAACAGGCCGAAGAAAGCGAACTAGATGCGAAAGGGACACAGGCCGGAGAAGGCAGCAGATGGGTCAACGACTATGACGACCTGATCATCCCCATGACAGGCGCCGACGGACAAACCATCAGCATCCTGGCCGTACCATACCTGCGTAGCGACGTGGTACAAAACAGCAACTACTCGGCAGGCGTGACCGAGTTCATGAAAGAACTGACCCATCGCGCCCATGAGTTGTACCCCGGCCGGTTCACCCTCATGATGGCACACATGTATGCCAAGGGCGCAGACATCGCCACCCGAGATGCCAGCGAGAAAATCGTGATAGGCGGCCAAGAGGAAGTGAACATGGAGGGATGGACCGAACACCCTGACTACCTCACCTGCGGACATATACACAAGCGCCAACACCTATGGGGCACAGACTGGGCCCGATACACAGGCAGCGTACTGCCAATGTCCTTTGCCGAAATCGACTACCAGCACGGGGTGGATATGCTGACCATAAGTGACAACAAGCAGATGGAAATAGCGCACCTGGCCTACACGCCCCAACATAAGTTGCGCATCCTGCCCCAATCGGAAGAAGGCCTGTCGCCCAAGAAAATGCAACGACTCATTCAAAGTGAACTGCCCGACCGCATCGATGGCAAGCTGGACGACACATATGAATACATCGTGCTGAAAGTGAAGCAAGACAAAATAAGCAACGACGACATACAAGAACTGGAGACAATCATAGCCACCAAAAACGTGGTACTATGCAAGATACAGAAAGTGATTGCGACAATGGACCTCACCACCATCAGCGGAGGGAAAGAGATACACAGCCTTGAGGATATCCTGAATCGCGACCCCATGGAGACCCTGCAGGAAGCCTTCGTCGTAAAACATAACACTCCCATGAGCGAACATCAACAGCAGATGCTGAGGGAGATAGTGTCCGCGAGTACGAGCAATGATTAAACATGACAACAAATGAGACTAATAAAACTGGAAATACTGAATTTGGCATCGCTGGATCGACAAGGCGGTGAGACCATCTGCTTTGAAGAAGGCGCGCTGGGCAACAGCCACATCTTCAGCATAGTAGGTCCAACAGGCAGCGGCAAATCCACCATCCTGGATGCCATCTGTTTGGCACTATATGGCCGTGCTCCACGCTATGTGCTCAAAAAACGCGGTCACAACAGCATCAAAATCTTCGGCACCCCCGAAGGCGATGAGAAAAACAGGCTGGGACCAACCGATGCACGCAATATCCTGACCCACGGCAAGAAACAGGGGTACAGCAAACTGACCTTTCTGGCCAATAGTGGCGAGATATACCGCGCCGAATGGCACGTGAGCAAAAAACAAAAAAACTATGACAACGCCACTACCCTGCTCTACAAACTGACAGGTGATGCGGCCCACCGAACCGAGGAAATGGCCGAGTGGGACAAACTGCCGGAGATAATAGGTCTGGACTACGAGCAGTTCCTCAGGACGGTTCTCATCGCCCAAGGCTCGTTCGCCAATTTCCTGACAGCAGCAGAGGATGAACGGTACGCCCTCCTGGAGAAACTGACAGGTTGTGAGGACCTGTACAGCCGTATCGCCATGCAGATAAAGCAGCAACGCGACGAGGCCGTGGCTCAATACAACAGAGTAGTCGCCAACTGTTCCGCACAAGAACAAGACATCATCGCCGAGGATCAACTCCAGACGCTGAAAGAGCGTATCGCCGAACTGATGGCGCAAGAGAAGCAAGCCAAAGAGGAACTGAGTCGCGTGACGGAGGCATTGGCATGGTATGCCACAAGTGACAAATATCGCAGCAATATAGCCCTCTACGAGCGCACATACGAGCATGCAAAACAGCAATCAGAAGCCCTTCGCAGTACATCGGAGCGGTTGGCCCTACATGACTCGACGATAGATGCCGTAGGGCTGTATAAGGAGATAGTGGCCGCGGCGACAGACATCGCTCAACACGAGAAAACGCTGCAAACACTATGCCTCAATATAGAAAAGAAAGCGCAGGCGATAAAGACCGAGACCGAAGTGGGCCTGAAAGCCCTACAGCAGGCCGCAGAGCAAGCCGGCAATACGCTGGAGCAACAGCGTCCACACATCAATCGCGCCCGACAGATCAAAGTGGAAACCGAGTCGTACAGGAGTTCGTACAACGAAAGAAGGGAAGTGCTGATACAGGCGACCGAGGCCCAACAAAAAGCCGACAAGGAATTGCTCAATAACCGGAAAGCCATAGAAACAGCACAAACCGACCTGCAAAATTTCAGCCAAGCAAAAGCAAAACAGGCCCAGGCCCTCGTTGCCCAGCAGGAGCAATGGCGCGAGCAGATGGAGAAGATAGAGAACGACCTCAACAGCGAGAAAATCAAGATACAAGGCGTAGATATAGATCGCCTGAATGGTGACGTGGAAGCGATGGTGCGCACCTATACGCTAATGACCAGCGACAACTGGGAAAGCCACCGTTCGCAGCTGGAAGAAGGTACACCCTGTCCGCTATGTGGCGCTACACACCACCCATATACCCAAACCGGCGTGGCCGAACAGGTCGAGAGTGAACTGTGGCGCAGACTGCAGGAAAAAAAGCAAGAGCAACAGACCTACAACGACACCCAGAAAAACATCGACAACCTGCAAAAAAAGAAAGAACAGATAACCAGCACCATCCGCCAACAAGAGGAGCAGGCACAACAGAAACTGGGAGAGATGGAGAAGCGTGAGAACGAAGCACATGCCAAGCTGGAAGCCGAGAAAGCCAAGACAGCCAACCTTCAGGCACAACAGGTCGAGAAAACGGCAGCAGTTCAGTCGGCCAACGAGGCCCTGCGACAAGTCACTTCGCTCATCGAATCCAAGTTAGAGGACCTGCGTCAGGAGATTGGAGATCAGCAGCCCGATGCATATGAGAGACAGTTGACAGAGGCCAAGGAAACCGCAGAGAAAGCCGTGACCGAGAAGACAAATGCCATCGCACAAATGCATGCCGAACTGACAGGCCTGCAAGGTCAACAGACCGCTACCCAAGGCAGTCTGCAGAAAGCCATGTCAACCCATCAGACCAAGGCAGAAGAGCTGGACAGATGGATAGAAACACATAATGACACAAAACGTCACACCGAGCCTATAACAAAAGACACCATAGTACAACTACACTCAGCCAAGGACGATTGGGAAGGCATACGTTCCGAGCAAAAACGCGTGGCAGAAGCATACACTTCGGCGGAGACTACGCTCACCCATGAACGCACAGAATTTGCAGCCCACATGACGCATCAACCCGAAGCCGACCAGGAGCAATTGCAGACACGCAAAAACGAGCTGGAAAACCAGTCGAACACCGAGCTGGTCGAGTCACAAGCACGACTGCTTCGGCACGAGACCGCGCAAGCACAGATGGGAGCAATGTTCGTACAGCGACAAGAAGCCGAGCAGCTGAAACAGGAATGGGAACAGATAACCGATGCGATAGGTGGCGACGGCAAGACGCTGCGCAAGATAGCCCAATGCTACACGCTGCGCTTCCTGATAGAGCACGCCAATGTAGAGATACGAAAGTTCAACAGTCGCTACGAATTGATGCACGTAAAGAACTCGCTCGGCATTCGCGTCATAGACCACGACCGTGCAGACGACATCCGAGACACGACTTCGCTGTCGGGCGGCGAGACCTTTATCGTTTCGCTGGGTCTGGCGCTGGGTTTGTCGGCATTGTCCTCGCGCAACATATCGTTTGAAAACCTATTCATAGACGAAGGCTTCGGCACCCTGGATCCCGATATGCTGGCTACGGTCATCGACTCGCTGGCCACACTACAGACTTCGCAAGGGAAAAAAGTGGGCGTAATCAGCCACACCGACACCATGAGCGAACGAATCGGAACACAAATACGCATCATCAAAAACGGCAACTCAGGAAGCAGTCACGTGGAGATATATCCATGAGCAAAAGTGGGGCATAAACCGTTCAATCCTGCGCGCATACATTGAATTTTGTGCATAATGCGCGCGAAAAATCAAAAAATGTTTGCGTATATGAAAAAAAATTAGTACCTTTGCAGACTTTTGCGGGGGATAGTGTCCGAAGGTGTGCATTTTGACAATGCGTCCGCACCAGTAATCGGGCCTACCCTACATGACAAAAAGCAAGTAAAACGTTTGTAAAAAAAATACTAATTAAAAACTAATTAACATGGACAACAAGAAAAGAGTTTACACCTTTGGTGCCGGCGCTGCAGAAGGCGATGCCTCAATGCGCGAACTCCTGGGTGGCAAAGGCGCTAACTGCGCCGAGATGAACTTGGTAGGCGTACCTGTACCTCCAGGCTTCACCATTACAACTGATGTCTGCAACGAGTACTACGAAGTAGGCCAGGAGGCAATCGTAGCCAAACTGCAAGACGAAGTAAATGCAGCGGTAGCTCATGTGGAGAAACTGATGGATTGCCAATTTGGTAACCCAGCCAACCCATTGCTCGTATCTGTACGTTCAGGTGCTCGCGCATCTATGCCAGGTATGATGGACACCATCCTCAACCTCGGTTTGAACGACGTAGTAGCAGAAGGTATGGTAAAGAAGACCAACAACCCTCACTTCGTATATGACTCATATCGTCGTTTCGTACAGATGTACGGTGACGTCGTACTGGGTATGAAGCCAGTCAACAAGACCGACATCGACCCATTTGAGGCCATCATTGACGAGGTAAAGGAGATCCGTGGCATCAAGCTGGATAAGGACCTGAACGTAGATGAGCTGAAGTTGCTCGTAGCACGCTTCAAGACCGCTATCAAGGAGCAGACCGGTCACGACTTCCCAACCGACCCAATGGAGCAATTGTGGGGCGCCATCTGCGCAGTATTCCGCAGCTGGATGAACGAGCGCGCTATCCTCTATCGTAAGATGGAAGGTATTCCTGACGAATGGGGTACGGCCGTATCTGTAATGGCAATGGTATTCGGTAACATGGGCGAGACCTCAGCTACCGGTGTATGCTTCAGCCGTGACGCAGGTAATGGCGAGAACCTGTTCAACGGTGAGTACCTGATCAACGCACAAGGTGAGGACGTAGTGGCAGGTATCCGTACCCCACAACAGATCACCAAGATCGGTTCACAACGCTGGGCAGAGCGCGCAGGCATCTCAGAAGAGGAGCGCGTAAGCAAGTATCCATCCATGGAAGAGGCAATGCCGGAACTTTACAAGCAACTGAACGAGATTCAGCAGAAACTTGAGGATCACTACCGCGATATGCAGGATATGGAGTTCACCGTACAAGAAGGTAAACTCTGGTTCCTCCAGACCCGTAACGGTAAGCGTACCGGTACCGCCATGGTAAAGATTGCGATGGACCTCTGCCGCGAAGGTGTAATCACCGAGAAAGAAGCTATTCTTCGCTGCGAGCCACAGAAGTTGGACGAACTGCTCCACCCTGTATTTGACAAGGACGCACTCAAGAAGGCTAAGGTAATCACCCAGGGTCTCCCTGCTTCTCCAGGTGCAGCATGCGGTCAGATCGTATTCCACGCAGACGACGCTCAGGAATGGAAAGCAAACGGCCACAAGGTCGTAATGGTACGTATCGAGACCAGCCCAGAGGACTTGGCAGGTATGGCTTCAGCAGAAGGTATCCTTACCGCTCGTGGTGGTATGACCTCACACGCAGCCGTTGTGGCTCGTGGTATGGGTAAGTGCTGCGTATCAGGTGCAGGTGCCATCAACGTAAACTACAAGGAGAAGACCGTAGAGATCGAAGGCGTTGTATATCACGAAGGTGACTACATCTCACTCAACGGTACCACCGGTCAGGTTTACGCAGGCGAGATCCCAACCAAGGCTGCAGAACTCTCAGGCGACTTCAAGGCCCTCATGGATCTGTGCGACAAGTACACCAAGATGCAGGTTCGTACCAACGCAGATACTCCACACGATGCACAAGTAGCCCGCGCCTTTGGCGCCAAGGGTATCGGTTTGACCCGTACCGAGCACATGTTCTTCGAAGACAAGAAGATCGTAGCAATGCGTGAGATGATCCTCGCTAAGGACGCAGAGGGTCGCGAGAAAGCATTGGCTAAGTTGCTCCCATATCAGAAGGCAGACTTCAAGGGCATCCTCGAGGCTATGGATGGTTGCCCAGTCAACATCCGTCTGCTTGACCCACCATTGCACGAGTTCGTACCACATGATCTCGCCGGCCAGCAGATTATGGCAAAAGAGATGGGCGTATCAGTAGAGGAAATTCAGAAGCGCGTAAACTCACTCGCCGAGAATAACCCAATGCTCGGTCACCGTGGTTGCCGTCTGGGTATCACTTTCCCAGAGATTACCGCAATGCAGACCCGCGCTATCCTTTCTGCAGCATGTGAGCTGAAGAAGGAAGGCAAGACTCCTATGCCAGAGATCATGGTACCTCTGATCGGTATCATGTACGAGCTCAAGCAGCAGAAGGATATCATCCAACGCGTTGCAAAAGAGGTATTTGCAGAGTACGGCGTAGAGGTAGAGTTCGAGATCGGTACCATGATCGAGATTCCACGTGCTGCCCTGACCGCAGATCGTATCGCAACCGAGGCAGAGTACTTCTCATTCGGTACCAACGACTTGACTCAGATGACCTTCGGCTACAGCCGTGACGATATCGCTTCATTCCTCCCTGCATATTTGGAGAAGAAGATTCTGAAGGTTGACCCATTCCAGGTTCTTGACCAGAACGGTGTAGGCCAGCTCATCCAGATGGCGGTTGAGAAGGGTCGCTCAGTACGCCCGGGTATGCGCACCGGTATCTGCGGTGAGCACGGTGGCGAACCAAGCTCAGTTAAGTTCTGCGCTAAGGTAGGCATGAACTACGCTTCATGCTCTCCATTCCGTGTGCCAATCGCACGCCTCGCAGCAGCTCAAGCAGCCGTAGAAGAGTAATTCACTCTACATCTATGGATAACAATAACGCCTCGCTCGGAATGAGCGGGGCGTTATTTTATAGTTGCTATTAAACTCTAAAGGGTCACGAAAACGAACGTCCAAAGGGAACCTACGAAGGCAAATACCCGAAGACCTATGCCTATGGCATAAAGGACGAATTAAAACTCCCAAGCCACGTTATCCACCCAGAGAATATTGCCGGGATGTCCCATATAAACAGGGCAACATCCTGCCGCAATATTTACGATGGCATGAGTAGGTTTCGTCCCCGGTTCTGCCGCACCAATCTCCTCGATAGGAACCAGTTTTCCCTTGGAATTGATGGCACGAAGTCGCTCGGTCTCCAAAGGATGAATGCGAAGACCATCTTCTCCATAGACAAACGGCATTCTATGCTGGTTTTGCCACTGGGTGACAGTATGATCAAAATAGTCCTGGACAGTACCCACCCTAAGAGCAAGGATACGTCCATCAGGAGTTTCCCAACGCTTCTGGAGGAGCACAAAGGCTTCTGCACGATCATGTACGCCTTTGATAATCTCGGCAGACTTGCCAGCCAACTGCTTCACAATAGTGCTATCCGGCGAGACCTTACACTTGTAGTCCATCAGAAGCGCCTTAGGCAGTCGGGTGAACGGCATGCCATACTCGACGTTACCACAAGGATCACCCGCGTCGGAGATAGGTTCCAGACTGCGCCCTGTATAAAGCGTACCGGTAACCAGCACCTTGATATTCACTACGCCAAGCGCCTTCAGATTATCATTAATCACCTCCAAACGAGCGCAATAGCCATTACCACGGCGTTCGGGGAAGGCAGAAACAGAAACCTTTTCCACGCCAGATACTTTCGCATAGGCGTTGCTGCATGACCATGGATTACCATTTTTGCCATACTCAAACAGGGCATTACCGCGTATCGTATCGCGTGGCCCAATCATGCACATCTCCTTGGTATTACCACCAATGATTTTACTCTCTTTGATATAACGAACCGTCCAAGTGTCAAAATTACCGAACTTGAATGGTTCCACCTTTTGGGCACTCACCATCATGCTGAAAAGCAACATCAATGGCAACAATGCCACATGCATAAATTTATCAATTTTCTTCATAGTGAATCGAATAATCCAATCAGGACAATGCTCAACGAAAGGCAGATAAAGGTAGTTGAGCAATCCCGGCATACAACGTTTGCGTCCATGGAAGAGCGCATACAACGCCTTCTTTACCAAACGCTCGGGCGTAATCGATACGCGCAGAGCGACGGCCAAGCGACGCAATGGCATCGATAGTCCATACAACCCCGTGTCAACTGCTCCGGGTGTAACCGAAAGCACATTGACTCCCAGAGGATGCAGTTCATGCCACATCGAACGGGAAAAATTGTTGATGTACGCCTTGGTAGCATTGTAGCATTGGATACCCGGCATTTTCATCCAGCAACTGGAGGAAGACATATTCAGAATATATCCATGTCCACGCGAAGCCATCTCTTCGCCGAACAAACGGGTCATGCGCGTCGTGTTGAGGACATGCAGATTCAGCATCAATTCAATACGAGGAAGAGGTGTCCGGATCAGGTAGTTAAAGAAAAAGACGCCGGCATTGTTGATCAAAATTTCAACGGGCAAGTTGTGCTCGCGGGTGTAGTCCAACAATTCCTGTGCAGCAGTAGGCGACGTGAGATCCTTGTAAATAGTATAGCAATGTACGCTATATTTCGCCTCGATGGCCACACGCAAATCCTCCAATTCCTTCTCCTGGTTGGAGACGGCAATGATGTCGTGCCCCATCTCGGCCAACTGATGGGCATAGATAAGACCTATACCGCTACTGGCTCCTGTTACGAGTGCTATCATATTGATTGACAAGTACTTTTTAAGACTATTTTACTTACGATTGGCCTCAATCGAGCGCTTTGCAGCAGCTTCCTCACGTTCGATTTCACGCTGAATATGGGCAGGAATCTGTTCAGGATTATCACGCAGCACACACTCGTGGCACTTCATATCCAAGGTGTACATACGTCCCACACAGTAATTGGAACGACCGCATCCTGCATGATAATGTGCATTTTCAGCCAAATGCTTGACAAAGTCAGGATCCTTGATGAGCACGTGTGCCATCTGGAAGAGTTCGAAGCCCTCATCCATGATGGTTTGGCAGTTATCTCCAGACTGTACACCACCAACATAGATAAGCGTCGTATCACCCAAATCCTTCTTCAACTCACGCTGGAAAATCTTGGCCTGCTCCATGAAATACAATTCCTTGAACGGAACTGTAGGAATCACCAATCGGCCACCAATGTGGAGACCCGCCTTCAGCCACCAGAAAGACTTCATAGGCATATAATATGCCAATGTCTTGATAGGCATAGCGCCACCCAGAATCGTCATAGGTGATGCAGAAACCGTGCCACCCGAGAGAACACTACCATGTACCTTATGTTTCAGACTCTCGCGAGCGACCTGCAGACCATCCTCGATGGTCGTACCGCGCCAGCAGTCGTCCCACATGTTGGTTTTCACCACCACCGCCATATCGTTTCCGGCATGCAACATCACCTCGTCAAGCACCTCGTTGAGGAAGCGAAGGCGGTTCTCAAACGAGCCACCATACTCGTCGTGGCGACGATTGGTGCGCTTGGAAATAAACTGCGAAATCAAGTAGGCATGACCTGCATGCACTTCGACACAATCAAATCCACACTCGCGGCAGAAATCAACCGCCTCACCAAAACGCTTCACCAACGTATGAATCTCATCCACCTTCAGTTTTCGATGGATAGTTGGAGAGTAGAGATTGAAGCCGTTTGAAGCACTAACAGGCATGCAATGGCAGGTATAAAAGTGCGTCATATTACCGCAATGCCCCAGCTGAATAGCGGCCTTAGCGCCCTCAGCATGAATGGCATCGGTCAATTTTTTCAAAGAAGCCTTGGTTTCCTCACACACGACCAACTGGCCATTGAATGAGACACCGGACTGATCTACTGCACAATAGGCAACAGTCGTCATGGCCACCCCACCATGAGCCACAGAGACGTGATAATCCTCGAGCTGCTGGGTCGCCTTGTTGTCCTTGCACATATTCTCAAAAGCCGCACTACGAATCATACGGTTGCGAAGAGTAATAGGACCTAATTGAAAAGGGGTAAATAGTTTGGATTCCATATCATCGAATGAATTAAGGGGGATAGAAATTCCCTATAAAAAAATTCCGTAAAAAACTAATACTAAATGTGTACCTTATAGATATGCGCGCCACACGCGCACACACGAAAAACGTGCAAAATTACTATTTTTTTTTGAAATGACAAAATTTTTGTCCATTTTTGCGACAAAATCGACTATTTTTTTGCACATATCAAAAAAAAACACTATCTTTGCATGTTGAATAGTAGGCTGGCTTATCGCTCTGCCTCAATAGAATTGAGGGGAGAGGAAAGTCCGGGCTGCATAGAGCATCACATCGGCTAACGACCGACGGGCAGTAATGTTCGGTCCCTGGAACAGCGACGATTGGCGTTTGTCAACCTGACAAACGATGAAACGGCTACACTGTGAGCAGCAATTCCATGTATACCAGCGTTTGAGCGTTGCTCGCGCGAGCTGGAGGGTAGGAAGCGAGAGAAGGCGGCAGTAATGTTGACCTCGAGATTAATGATAAGCACCCGAAAGGGCACAGAACCCGGCTTATAAGCCTGCTATTCTTTTTTTTAAAACATCCCCATAAGATAATCACATGACAATCAAGCAGATATACAAATTCATCAGTAAGGATGTCTGGCGAATTACCGCAGAAGATGCCGGCCGTGGTAAAAGCATTCTGGTAGGCACCATAAAAACGCTGATTCTCAGCGTGAAGGGCTACAACACGAACGACATAGGAATGCGTGCCAACAGCCTATCCTACTCCATGATGTTCGCCATCGTGCCGATTCTGGCACTAATCTTTGCGATTGCAAAAGGATTTGGCTTTGAGAATGTGATTCACGATTTCCTCGACAAGTCATTCCTGAGAAACTATGGATATGGCCTGGTGAACACCATCATGGAGTTTGTTGAGCGTTACCTGGAGACCGCGCAAGGTGGTGCATTCATCGGTGTTGGTATTTTCGTTCTCCTCTGGGCAGTCTATTCTTTCTTCAGAAACGTGGAGATGTCGTTCAACAAGATATGGCAAGTGGAGCAGAGTCGCTCCATCCTGCGTCAGTTTACCAACTACATCACCGTCCTGCTGATGATCCCCATCATCATAATTGCCTCATCCGGTGCGAGCATTTTCATGAACAGCCATGCAGCACACGAAGGAATATGTGCGCTGAGTCCAGCTCGCGAATTGATACTCAAAGTGGCGCCATGGGTCACCAGTTGGCTTATTTTCATACTGATTTACAAAACCATTCCCAACACGCAGGTCAAGTGGTCGAGCACCATTTTCCCGGGAATACTGATTGGCACCCTGGTGCAATTGCTGCAAACCTTCTCGGTGTACATCATCGTTTTCCTCTCCAGAACCAGTGTCGTATATGGTACCTTTGCCGCCATTCCTTTGCTGCTGATGTGGTTGCAATGGACGTGTTTGATGATATTGGTAGGAGCAGAGATGAGTTATGCCATCCAGAATAAAGAAAACTTCAACTACCTGGACGACGAACAACGCATGAGCCGCAGATACAAAGACTATCTGACCCTATACATCTGCCACAAAGTGGTGAAACAATTTGAAAACGGCGACTCGCCCTTGTCAGCAGAAGACATCGCCACAAGCAACAATGTCCCCGTTCGCATTGTCAATCAGCTGATAGGAAGACTGGTGGATGTCAGAATTCTGACGGCCATCATGCCAACCAGCGAAAAAGAAAAGCGTCGCTTCCAACCCGCTTTGGATATCAATAAACTGACAGTAGGCATGGTCTTCGAGCGCATCGAAGCACAAGGAGAAGAGGATTTCCTCACCAAACTGCCCAAAGAGATGAAAGTATTTTGGGAGAAATGGGATAGTCTGTACACCGACAATTCCGAAGTATCCAACATCCTCGTCAAGGACCTGATATAATTGGCATTATCCAATCTGAATAATCAATATTTTGTAAAATTATTTAATACAATGAAACGCACTATTTTTTCTACCCTTGCACTATCATTGACCTTATTTGCCTCAGCGCAAAAGATTCAGCGTGTAGAACCACTCAGTTGGTGGACCGAAATGCATTGTCCCCTCACGCTCATGCTGCAAGGTGAAAATCTTCAGGATGCCACCGTCACAATCATGCAGTCACAAGGCCGCAAACAAGTCCCTGCAGATGGTCTTGCCATTCGCCAACAGCGAAATGCCGATAGTCCCAACTACCTGTTTTTGGACATGGATGTGACCAAACCCGGCACCTATATTATCCAAGTACAAAAAGGCAAAAAGAAAAGCAGCTGGACCTACACCATCGGCGAACGTCGTGCCAATCCAGCAGCCAATATCAGTTATGGACAACAAGACGTGATTTACCTGATCATGCCCGACCGTTTTGCCAATGGCGACCTCAGCAATGACAATACTGACAATACGACCGAAAAGGCCAATCGCGAAGCGCTATTCGGACGCCATGGTGGTGATATTCAGGGTATTATCAACCATTTAGACGAGATCAAAGCATTGGGTGCAACCGCCATCTGGAATACCCCACTCCTTCTCGACAACGAGGCACATCAGAGTTATCACGGCTATGCATGCGCAGACTACTATCATATTGATCCACGCTACGGCAGCAACGAATTGTATCGCGAGTTGGTAAACATCAGCCACGATAAAGGTCTGAAAATGATCATGGACATCGTTCCTAACCACTGCGGTGGCGCACACTGGTGGATGCAGGATCTGCCTTTCGCAGACTGGATTCACCAATATCCCGAGTTCACCCGCAGTAACTGGCAGTTCTCTACAGGCTTTGATCCCTATGCAGCAGAAGCTGATCGCATCGGCATGAATAGTGGTTGGTTCGACACCAGCATGCCAGACATGAATCTGGACAATCCAGACGTGCTACACTATTTCCAACAATGGGCAATCTGGTGGATAGAATACGCGAACCTGGATGGTCTACGCGTAGATACCTATCCTTACAACGAGAAGGTACCAATGAGTCAATGGTGTAAAGCTGTTCGCACCGAGTATCCGGGTATCAACATCGTAGGTGAATGTTGGACTCGTCCTACCTCATCGGTTGCATATTGGCAAGCCGACGCACCTAACCTGGATGGTTTCAACAGTAACCTGCCTTGCGTAATGGACTTCCCGCTACAAGAAGCCATGACCGCAGCTTTCGGCAATGGTCATCGCGGTAGCATAAAGCGCATGTATGAGGTACTGGCAGACGACTACCTGTATGCTCATCCAGACAATATCCTCATCTTTGATGGTAACCACGACACCCCTCGCGTTCGCGACGTACTCAAGGACCGTTCGTTCGATCGTAACAAACTGGTTATCACAATGTTGGCGACACTTCGTGGCATACCTCAGCTAACTTATGGCGAAGAATTAGGCCTCGTAAGTGTAATGCCAGACGATGTAGGTAATCATGGCGCCTTGCGTGTGGACTATCCAGGCAACTGGCCAGGCGAGACTCGTCAACTGCCAGCAGAGCAAAACGACCTATTGGCCTACTATACCCATCTGCTGAATTGGCGAAAGAACGAGACCATTCTCCACAACGGCAAACTCATACACTACATGCCATCAGACAACACCTACGCTTACTTCCGTTACAACGATCAAGGGGCCGTGTTTGTCTTCATCAACGCGACAGAGGAAGAGAAAAATATATCATGGGCACGCTATAGCCAGATGACCAGCCAGTATCAGGGGAATGTGGTGGATGTGCTGGAAAACAAAGCAGTGGATCCCAGCCAAATAACCGCAAAGCCTCTATCTGCCATCATCCTAAAGCTCAACAAATAAATATAGGTAGAACAAGAAAATCTCTCCTATAAGGGGCTATCGCTATAGGTGTGTGTCCCATTTTACAAATATAACCATAGCACAGTATGAAGAAACTAAATCTGATTCCTCTTTGTTCTGATCTGAATCGTATGGGCGATATCACCGAGTCACATGCAGCCTTGTTCATGACCCTGAGGCCCCAATACGATGTACAGATATTGTCTCCGGATCAGTATGCAGAGTCCGACAAATCTGTCCCTACTTTCGTTTTCATCGCCTCAGGCGGTTCGGAGGAGAGATTTGTACAAGCATTTGACAAACTGCCTCGTCCTATCGTATTGCTGACCGATGGTTTGCAAAACTCATTGGCCGCATCCCTTGAGATCAATACATGGACACACCAGCAGCATGTACCATGTCAAACGATTCACGGAGAGGGACAAGCGTTGTTAGATCAGGTCAACAAAGTGTACACCGAACTAAAAACGCTCTCTCAACTCTATGGCAAACGCATTGGCGTTATCGGTACCCCCTCTTCATGGCTGATAGCCAGCGGGGTGGATTATGCAGCTGTTCGGCAGAAATGGGGCGTAGAATACCTCCAGATTCCCCTACAAGAAGTAGTTGACTTCTATGAAAAAACCGATATGAACGAAGCAGACAGCGTCGCAACGCGTGTGATGCAAATGGCATCGCGAATCATCGAGCCATCAGTTCCCGATGTAGTAGCAGCAGCTCGTGTGTACCTGGCAATCAAGTCCGTCGTCAACAAATACAAATTGGATGCACTGACCCTGCAATGCTTCGAACTAATCAGTCAAATTCACACCACAGGTTGCCTGGCATTGGCATTGCTCAACGACGAGGGCATCCCAGCAGGTTGCGAAGGCGACGAACAAAGCGTTTTCACCATGCTATTGACCCATTGCCTGACTGATTGTCCGGGATTTATGGCAAATCCGTCGAAGGTGTGTACAAAAGAGAACACGGTACTGTTCGCGCATTGCACCATCGGCATATCACAGACAAGTTATGCCAACGGCGCCATCTATCATCCGGATGCACTCACCTATGCGAAACCCGTCTATAGTTTGCGCACGCATTTCGAATCAGGTATAGGTGTAGCCATTCAGGGATTGATGCCAGAGGGTGACTATACCGTCGTGAAATTCGGAGGCAAGCAACTGGATAAAATGTTTGTTTCCAAAGCAGAGTTTATGGACAACACCTCCTTTGAGAACGTTTGCCGAACACAGTTTATCCTAAAGTTGGAAAAGCCTGTGAACTATTTCCTCGAGAACCCAATTGGCAATCACCACATCATAGTACCAGGCGATTGGCAAAAGCAATTTATGCAGTTCTTCAATATCTAATAACAGAGACGTATTCATTTAGGGGTGTTCAAAAAAAATTCTTTCCCCACAAGGGGGACGATCATAAATGTACCCCATAGTACAAATATCGATGGCACGGCATTCATTTCCTTTCAACTTACCTCTCATAGGTATCTCCCTATTAGCAGCATGCATCACGCAGGCTGCTAATCCTTTTTTGCCTCTGTGGGAATACATTCCCGATGGAGAACCCTACGTGTTTGAAGATCCGGACAATCCCGGACATTACCGCGTATATCTGTATGGTTCACACGACTCAAACATCACCAGTTATTGTGGTCAAGAACTGGTAGTCTGGTCCGCTCCCGTTGACAGCCTAACCCATTGGCGATACGATGGAGAAATCCTATGCGTCAACCGCAATGCCAAAGGTCAACTGCTCTACCCAGCAACAGCAGACTCGACAGATCAGTCCATAAACACATCTGCAACAGATGGAACTCCCCAAACAGGAGAGGAATCTACTCTGAGCACACTCAGCTCAAGAAAAGGAGATGTACTCTACGCACCAGACATATGCTGCAAGCGCGAGAACGATGGCACCCTCACTTACTACCTTTACCCCAACGATCAAGAATGGGGAAGACAAACACTCATAGCGCGTGCAAAGCGCCCCGATGGTCCATTTACAGTATATAATTGGAACTCGTTCCGCGCCAACGAAACGGTTGGCGACCTACGTTTTGACCCCGCCGTTTTTATCGATGACGATGGCCGTGTATATGGTTACTGGGGATTTGATCGCAGTTATGGAGCAGAGTTGGATCCAACCACCATGGCAACCATCCTGCCAGGAACGCAGCCGATAGAGGATATGATCAGCAGCAGACATCAAGAAGGTCCCTTCCGCTTTTTTGAGGCATCCTCCATTCGAAAGATTGAGGGTAAGTACGTCTTTATCTATAGCCGCTGGACAGCTAATGGTGAGAATGGACTGGCCGACACCAACTACACCCTTGCCTATGCATACAGCGATCATCCACTGGGACCATGGACCTATGGTGGCACCATCATCGACTGTCGTGGGCGCGATACTGACCTAAATAACAAACCATGTGCGACGGCCACCATCACAGGTAACACACATGGCAGCATATGTCAGATCAACGGCCAATGGTATGTCTTCTACCATCGTCAGACAGGTACCGATGAATTTTCAAGGCAGGCAATGGTATCGCCCATCGATGTTCAAGTAACAGCAGATGGTAAGGTACACATCAGCGAGGCAGAATACACCAGCGAAGGCTTTGAGACCAATGGTCTAAACCCATACCGAGAATATTCAGCGGGTATAGCATGCTACTACACCGGCCCGTCATCTATGCAAAAAGCCTACCCTCGAATGCTCTACTCCGGTTCATACCCCTCAGGCGAACGCGGGGCATTGTCGCCCATGGTTAACAATGTCGATGGATCGGTAGTTGGCTACAAGTACTATAACTTCGATCAACTCACATCGGGCAAACAAATGCTTCGTCTAACCATGACAACATTTGACATACCAGGTCGTATTACGATAATGCTTGACAGTCCATACAAACAGCGTGGTGGTAAAGTTATCGGCAGTTATGACATCGCAAAGTGCAATAGTTCTGTCGTATCTATTCCACTCACGTCATTGCGCTCATATAAAGGCAAACATGCCATCTATCTGCTCTTTAGTTCACCTACATCCGAACAGAGCATCTGCACACTTCATACATTACAATTCGTAGCGAAATAGTGCACAAGCGCACCTAATGCGCAACCATACAAACCATAATTAAAGGGAATTTTGAGTGCAAAAATGCTCAAAATTCCCTTTTACGTAGTAAATTTATCATTTTTCTGCCGCAAAATTTGCACAAGTCAGAAAAAAAGACTACCTTTGCACCGCATTAAGTGTAAATATCGAAAAACGATTGCACATTAATTACATTAATCTATATTCATTATGAAGAAAAGTAAACTTTTTTTGGCAGTAGCTCTGTGCGCTGCTTCAATCAATCTCTTCGCACAAGAAGAGGCAGCTAAGCCTGAAGTAGAGTTCAACCCTCACTTCTTCATCCAGTTGCAAGGTGGTGCAGAGGAGACTGTAGGTGAGACTTCATTCCTGAAGTTGATTTCTCCAAACGCTCAGTTGGGTATTGGTTATCAATTTACTCCAGTATGGGCACTTCGTCTTTCAGCACAAGGTTGGGAGAGCAAGGGTGCCGTTCATGGTACCGACGTGTACGATTGGAACTTTGTAGCACCTCAGTTGGACGTTCTTGTAAATCTGACCAACATCGCAGGTTTCAAGAAGCGTATTTGCGATGTAAACCTGATTGCCGGTGCAGCAGCAAACATCGGTTTCAACAATGGTGCATGGAAGTATAAAAATGAACCTATCATGGAGTACTATTGGGCAGGCACTCAGGTTCTTCCTGTTGGCCGTGTAGGTTTGGGTGTTGATTTCCGTCTGCATGACTACGTAGGTTTGGGTTTGGAGGCAACCACCAATATGCTTTCAGATAAGTACAACTCAAAGAAGGCTGGAAACATCGACTGGTACTTCAATGCACTCGTAGGTTTGAAGTTCTACATCGGTAAGTCTTACAAAGAGAAGGAAGTAGTAGTAGAAGACAAGCTCCCAACCAAGGATGAGTTGGCATTGGCAGAGGCTCAGGCCGCTGCAGAGAAGGCTCAAAAGGAGCGTGATGCTGCAATCGAAGAGGCAAAGGCTGCTCGTGCTGCAGCAGCAGCTGCTGCAGCCGCTCCAGTAGAAAAGAAGATTGAGATTTTCTACCCAATCCGCGGTTCTGAGATTAAGGGTGTGGAAGCAGAGAAGCTTCAAAGCATGATTGACTTCCTCAAGGAGCACAAGGACGCAAAGGTTGACGTTCGCAGCTATGCAGACAAGAACACCGGTAACCCAACCATCAACTTGAAGTATTCTCAACTCCGTGCAGAAGCAGTAGCTAAAATTATGGAGCAAGCAGGTATCAGCGCAGACCGCATCACTGTTACCGCTTTGGGTGACACCGTTCAGCCATTCGTTGAGAACGACAAGAACCGTGTAACCATCGCTGTCGCTAAGTAATCCCCATTCGTAGGGAATACAATAAAAGAATCCGTCAGGCAAGTCGTCTGGCGGATTCTTTTGTATTTACCCAACCTCTAAAATGAGTAAATGCTTGATTGAAGAAGTATTCCGAAAACAAAAAAACAACAGTACGTAAAAAAACATTATCCTCGTGGATGAGTATATGCCCTTTTTGAGTTAAAAAGTGAAAAAAAGAAGATATTAACTTTCGTAAGTTGTTAAATATTTGCAGAAATCAAAAATTATAACTAATTTTGCAGCAAAAATAAATAAAAGGGGAAAAAATGGAAACAAAATACACTTTTGACCGCGTCATCCGCCTCTGCATAACTGCCGGTATAGTGGTGGCATTGTATCTACTCATTCGACGTTTGAGTGGTGTACTACTACCCTTCTTGATCAGTTGGCTCATCGCTTATCTACTCTACCCAATCGTTTTATTTTTTCAAAACCGCTGCCGTTTTCGCTATCGTATGCTATCAACAATTACCACACTGCTGATAGTGGTGGGGGTAGTTGCCGGGCTGACGACGCTTGTGGTTCCACTGGTCAGCGAAGAAGCCGGCAAACTATCTATCGTTATCGGTCAGTATCTACAAGACATGAAAAGTCTGGACTTACTTCCCAAAGCACTACAGGATAATTACCGCGCATGGCTGAGTAGCATCGACTTAACCAATATGTGGAACAATCCAGACGTGATTGCTCTTGTGCAAAATGCAATGCCACACGTATGGGCCGTTATCTCCAGTTCCGCCAATATATTAATCGGCCTGAGTGTCGTATTCATTTGTGTGCTATACATCGTCTTTATCCTACAGGACTACGAACAATTATCCAATTGGTCGGCACTCATCCCTGCCAAATACCGTAGTCTCACGGAGGGAATTGCCAGCGATATAGAGTTAAATATGAACCGCTATTTCCGTGGCCAATCACTAGTTGCACTATGTGTAGGTGTGCTATTTGCAATAGGATTTGAAGTGATCGGACTACCGTTAGCAATTCTAACAGGTCTTTTTATCGGTGTACTGAATTTGGTTCCTTATCTACAGGTGGTTGGCATTGTACCATGCGTACTATTGGGTATCCTGCAATCAGCAGAAACAGGTCGTCCTATTTGGTTGGAAATGGTACTAATAGCGGTCGTTTTTGTTGTCGTACAAATGATTCAAGACTTTGTACTGACTCCACGTATCATGGGTAAAACGATGGGCCTTCACCCTGCTGTCATCCTGCTGAGTTTGTCCATCTGGGGCAGCCTGTTGGGCATTGTGGGTATGATTATAGCCCTACCACTAACTACTCTCATTCTCTCTTATTACCACCGTTTCATACTGAAAGAGTAACAGCCCTTATTTCAACTCCAATATCAATACTCCACGTGGCGATATCGTGAGATTGGAGGTAATATCCATCAATTCCTCTGTAAGCACGTCTTTACCACAAGTAAAGCCCGCAGTCACCTCTGAGAAGCGCGCCATAGGCACCGTCTGCTCTCGGTCAGAACCATTCAGCACAACCAACACCGTTTCGCCCTCTACTACACGCGCATAGACATAGCAATGTGTCAGATTATCTGGTGTATAATGCAGTAACCTACCTTCGGCCACGGCACGAGAGTGGCGACGCCACTGCAACAGTTTGCTGGCGAAATCATACGCTTCATTCTGCCGAGCAGTACGACCTTCTGGCGTGAAGACACTCACGGTATCCTCCTCCCAACCTCCAGGCATGTCAATACGCATACGATAGTCCCGCCCATTGTGTAGCGCAGCATCGCCTTCCAATCCCCACTCGGTTCCATAGTATATCTGCGGAATACCACGTGTAGTCAATAAGAAAGCAAGTCCCTGTTTCAGTTTCCATATCGGATCCCCTTGCTGCATATATCGATTGATATCATGATTGTCAAGGAAGGTGAGCACATGTTGTGGGTCTGGAATCAAAAAATCCTGTGTAATGCACTCATACACTTTGAAAAGGCCAGCTTCATAGCCTTCCGACACATTGCTTTCATTGAGTATCTCTCTCTGCATCGTGAAAGCCAAATCAAAATCCATCACAGTCTTAAGACGCGTATCATTATCGTTCAAAGCCGATTTCGTCTGCCACCATCCTGCAGCGGAATTGCGAGGATACCATCCTTCACCAACAATGTTAAAATCAGGGTATTCATCGTTAACCTCTCGGCACCACCGAACCATGAAATCATAGTCTGCATAGGGATACGTATCCATACGAACACCATCGATGCGAGCATACTCAATCCACCATATACAATTCTGTATCAAGTAATTAGCCAAGTGTCTATTTCGCTGATTGAGATCAGGCATGCCTGCCACGAACCATCCATCGACCAACAGATCTTTCTCGGACTGTGGCGCGTGTGGATCCATCAGCACCCATTTATAGTGCGTAGTGTTTTGTAGGCCAGGTATGCTTCTCCATCGTCGCTGTGGAGTTTCGGCCTGTTTTCCTTTTTTTGCTGCTTTTTTTGTCTCTTTCTCAGCAGCTTCCGCTTCACGTTGCCAGTTACCTAATGTGACAGCACAATCATTTTGATTAAACCAATCGTCATCAGGCACATCTTGCAGCCACCAATGTGAACTGCCACAATGATTGAAGATCATATCCATCACAACCTTCATTCCTCTGTCATGTGTTGCGTCAATAAAGTTACAATAAGCCTCATTTCCTCCAAAGCGTGGATCTACACTGTAGTAGTCGGTTATCGAGTATCCATGCGAAGCCCTACCCTTGTTATATTGTACGGGGTTGAGCCAAATCGCTGTTACCCCCAATTGGTCAATATAGTCAAGGTGCCGCATGATTCCTTGAAAATCCCCGCCATGACGTCCACCACCATTGCTGCGATCCACGCCAAAACCATCGGCCTCATCGTTGGAGGCATCACCATTGGCAAATCGGTCCGGCATAATGAGGTACAAAACATCTGCCGCTGAGAATCCTTGCGCCCCAATCTTAGTATTTCGTGCACGCAGTTCGAAATCAAGAGTAGTGGTCTTACGTCCATTGCGAAGATGTATTTTCATCATACCAGGTGTCGCATCTGGATGTATTTGCAGGTAAATAAAGGCATAATTGGGATTAGAGGTATGTGCCACTTCTGTCAATGTAACACCAGGGTAATCGATTGAGATATCCGCACTGGCAACATCGGAACCATGCAGCATAATCTGCAACGTTGGATTTTTCATTCCCACATACCAAAAGGCTGGTTCCACATGCTGAAGATTGAGAGCGAAACCAAAGGTCGAATAGAGACAGGCCACCATCAGGGCCAAAGAAACAATAAAAACGTGTTTCATATTATTTCAACATCAAAAGGATGTCAGAAGAAAATGTATTCATCATGTTTGTTTGAAAGTGGCTGTGTACCACAGGTACAGCATTCCGTCTGCAAGATTATCGCAAATTTGAGAGAAACCAATCGAGTTGCTTATGCTCGGTTCGGTCGCTAACCCAATGCTCGTTGGCAGGCGTAATGAGGTGCATTTTTGTGCAAGTAAGGGTATTGTAAGCCGCCCAAGAAGTAGTAGGCGGACAGGTGCTATCGCAGTAACCCCATGTCAAGAAAACAGGACAGGTAATATGTCGCGCAAAATTGATGACATCGTAGTATGCCATCGTGCGAAGGTGTGCCTCGGTATAGAAGTCAGGAATTCGATTGAAATGTGGATAGCCTCCCGTTCTGCCAGATTCGGAATAGGCTCCCATATCGGTAAGCGCGGGGTGATTGGCAGCACATGCTGTAACACGAGAGTCGAGAGCCGAGGCAACCATTGCCAATGCTCCCCCCTGGCTACCACCCTGCATCACCAAGTTCTTACCATCCCATTCCGGCAACGAACAAAGCAAGTCGATGGCTCGCACAAGTGATAGATAAACGTGACGCATATAGTAGCGTTCCCGATCTTCCATACCATTGGTCAGATACCCATTGTCAGCTGCATTAAAAGCAACTGTCATCTCACGGAAGTACTGTTCATCCATGCGTGGATCCAACCCATGTATCTCCATCTCGAGACGGATGAATCCCTGTTCTGCGTAGTAACTATGGCGCATAGGATCTTTGATAGTCTTGATACCGGCACCAGGAGGACAGAGAACTGCAGGACAAGAACCAGGGCGTGCATTATTGGGTATGAAGAGATAGCCATAAATCACATGCTTGGCATCCACCTGAAGACGGAGCAGTTGACAATTGATGCGTTGGTTGGTGTACTCCGGAGCAGGCTGGAGTGTGTACTGTAATGGAAGCTTGTGCAAGGCCTCAATCTGCAGTTGCCACCAAGTCATGAAGTCATCTGGTTCACGCGTCCACGGACGTATTTGTTCGGGGTCATAACCCAGTTTAAAATGATACTTTCCTCCAGTTTTTGCGTTACCACAAACCAGTTCGATATCGGTAAAACCCGGTGTAGCACGCCCCGGCACTTCAATGAGTGCACATCCGTCGGTCAGAATAACTTCACCTCGTTGCTGAGCAGGCAACATATCGGGACTGATGCTGTATTGCAGACTACCCTGAGCAGGCAGACCATATTCGTAGAGTCGTACGATGACACGCGCAGTCTCGCCACAAACATAATGCCAATTGGCGTGGTCCGGATTGACTACCCATACATAGTCTGAGCGATATGGATTGTTTTCGGCATGAAGCAAATCCAATGCCAAGAGAAAAAAAGTCAATATAATGAAGAACTTTTTATACATGTGATAACAGAAATAATTCAACATACAACCGAATAAATAATAATATAGCAGAGGTATCAAATAGATGGAGATCAGTAATTTGGACCGGAGCGACCTGTTAATGTTGTGATGAGAATTGCTCCATTTGCGCCTCTGGAACCATAGATGTAGGCATCCTTCATCACCTCAACTGATTCAACGTCGTAGATATTTATCATCTCGAGTGAACTAACCTCAACTCCGTCCACAATATAGAGAGGCGTCGTGTCGCAATTGATGCTATTGATACCACGTATATAGACAGTAGGTTCCCCCATCATATTGGTAGTGACACTCAGTCCCGGAACGAGTCCCTGCAACGCGTCCAAGATACGAACACAACCCGTTCTGCGCAACATCTCGCCCGTGATGCCGGCAGACGAACTGACAGACTCGCGACGAGACACATAGCCATAGCCCAGATTAACGAGTTCGACAGACTGTGTCACCTGCTCCACATACTGGTCGCCCAACACAATGCGCATGCTCTTTCTCCCGTCAACTGGGATATCATATTGGCGACGATGGTAGATGATATGTATAGTATCACTATCTTGCACATTACTCAGTCCAAAGCGCCCTTTTCGGTCACTAATTGAGTAGAAATGACGATCGAAAGTGAACACCCTCACATTACGGAGTGGCTGCCCAAGCATATCCACCACCAATCCATTGAATGGTATCACATTGGTCTCGTATTGTGCCCAAACAGCAACGGACACGAGAAATAAAGCAGAAAATACCAATACTATTTTTTTCATAAAAAAGACATATAACGTATTAACTATAGAACTCGCGCAGTTCCATCTCGCCTTCACTCTTGGCAACGATGGCCGTCACGACACCATCTCCAGTAATGTTCAGCGCAGTCTGAAAGAGTTCCAATACGGGTATCAGTCCCAAAACCAGTCCAAAAGCTTCGGCAGGTACACCCACTATAGCAAACAGCATAAGGGTTGCGGCGGTAGCTGCTCCCGGAACACCCGGCAAAGCAACCGACAAGAGCATGACAGAGGTGATAAGCGAGATCAATTCCCCGACACTCACGTTCATTCCGTAAGCACCAGCCATGAAAAGGGTCGTGGAAATGAAAAAGATACTGGTTCCGTCCATGTTGATATTCGCGCCCAAAGGAACAGAGAACGAATAGACCTTGCGTGAGATGCCCATCTTCTGACAGCAGGCCATGGTGGTAGGAATCGTTGCGTTGGATGAGGAGGTAAAGAAGGCAGTAAGTGTGGCTGGAATGAACTTACGAACGAAAACCAGTGGATTGAGTCTGCCAACCAGCCATATGAGTAGCAAATATACCATGAACTGTACAACAATGGACACCAAGTACACACCGACCCACGAGGCAAGAGCACCTACACTACTCCACTCCATTGTGAGTGCCATCTGAGCCATCGCACCAAAGATTGCATACGGAAGGAAGTTGGAAATGATGAAGGTAGCTCGAGTAAAAAGCGCACTCAATGCCTCAAACGCACTCTTAAGAGGAAGAGAAAATCGTCCAATTTGTGTGCAAGCAATACCCAATAGCACCGCCAAGAACATGACCTGCAGCATGTCCGCCGCTCCGAAAGCGCCTACAAAATTACGCGGTACAATGCTCAGAAGTTTGTCCATCAGCGACAACTCAAGCGCGGGTTCCTGACTAATCAGTTCAATCTCCGGCAAGTTAATCATCCCTTCGCGACCAGGCACAAAGAGGTAGTTCATCGAAATAGCACCTGCTATACCAATGAGCGTAGTCGTCATATACAATCCAAAGACCTTTCCTCCCGTACGCCCCAATGCTCCCAAATCGCTGAAGCCTGACACACTGGTAAAAATCGAAAAGAAGACCATCGGAACCATAATCATGGCAATGGCGGTAAGGAAAAGTGAATATAGAGGCGAAAAAATGTAGTTATTAAGCATTTCAGCCATGCCGTGGGAGCATAGATATCGAGCCACTAATCCAGCAGCGACACCCAGACCTAACGCACCCATTGTCTCGTAGAGCATTGCCTTATCGTTCTGCTCAACGAGAATGTCCACCCGGTTAACACCACTACTGTAACGAGAACGAATACGTCGCACATTGCCACGGACGACCAAATCACGAATCAGGTTTTCGGTCTCCGGACCATATTCCTGCATAATAGTCTCAGAGTCGGCGAGAGTCTCGTTAACAAAAGTAATCTCGGGGCCACTTATGGTCACGCGCAACTCAATGCGGTACATCGTTCGACGTATATCCACGAAAATGGGTACAGCATCCGAAGCAGACTGAGTAATGGTATTGAGAGTATCTTCAAGCGTGTCGAGTGCTCGTTTACAGTTTTCGCTACTGACATGGTATACACACAATTGTTGTCTGATGTGTTCTATCGCGCCAGCGATGTCTTCACGACGATTGTTTAGTTTGATGGTCTGTTTTCTACCGTATAGTTTGATCATTTTGCATATTTTAGATTTCGTAGTTACTTACTCTTCACCTGTATCAAACACTTCTATTTGTTTGATTTCAAACTCGTTACCCTGTTTCAAATAGGTATGATCGCTACCACAATGAGGACAAATTTTGCCATGTTCGATAGTGGAATAGGTTTGATCACAAGCCTCGCAATAAGTGACAGCAGGTATTGTCTCGATAAATAACTGGGCTTGCTGGAGATAACGTGATTTCCGAATTGCCCATTTCCAACAATCGTACAGATAGTCATGAATAATACCACTAACTTCACCAACCGACAATGTGACCGACGAAATCTCCTTTACCTGATTCTCATCTGCTACCTGTTCTGCGATTTCTATTACCTTAAAAACAACACCTAATTCGTGCATAAAAACCTATTATTCCAATCAAACAAACGACATACCCCCATGTGCGCTACCGAAAAGCACACATGGGATTATACACATGGGATTATATGTAATTATTTTTTCTTTTTGAATGCCACACGTATAGCTTGCTTAGCACCATATGGCAAAATATACTTAAGCTTATCCTCCGACTTACGCATGGTTGAGCAATCCGGATTATCTCGATAGAGGTGGATAGCGTCAAACTCGCACTTGGTCGTGCAGACACCACAACCAATGCACTTGTTTTCATCAACCACAGAAGCACCACATTTGAGGCAACGAGCGGTCTCAATGCGAATCTGCTCCTCGGTAAGTGCCACAGTCTGGTCACGGAAACTGAGTTTAGCAGGTGTACCTGACGGATCCTGAAGTTTTCCGGGTATCTGACGTGGACTATGATCGTAATCAGAAATGCGAATATCGGATTTGTCCAACTCTTTAAACTGACGGCGATCACGCCCAATCGTCAAAGACGAGTGAGGCTGTACGAACCGGTGAATAGAGATAGCCGCCTGTTTACCAGCTGCAATGGCATCGATAGCAAACTTTGGTCCCGTATAAACGTCACCTCCAACGAAGATATCCGGTTCCGCAGTCTGATAGGTAAGAGCATCTGCCACAGCCCCATTACCACGGCCCAACTGTACTTTCGAACCTTGGAGCAGGTCACCCCACTCAACAGCCTGACCGACAGAGAAGATAATATGTCGACACTCGATGGTGAGAGTGTCATTCTCATCATATAGTGGTGCAAAACGGCCCTCTGCATCCTTCACCTGAATGCATTTTTTGAGCACAATACCATTGACAGCCCCCTGCTCATCCACCAACACTTCTTTAGGTCCCCAACCACAATTAAGTGACACGTTTTCTGCCTCTACAAGTTCGACCTCATGTCGGGAAGCAGGCATTTGGTCACGCTGCTCAAGACAGAACATATGAACACGAGTCTTTTCAACATCCTGATGCAACACCTTGGCACGGAGATCCAGAATAAATTTCTCGGCAGGCGATTTTGCTTCTGGCACGCAACGAACGGCACAACGTGCCACATCAATGGCCACGTTGCCACCACCGATTACGACCACATCGCCTTGAACGTCGAACTGTTCGGACTCATTCACTTGATGGAGGAAATCGACAGCCGTATAGGTACCCTTGGCATTGTCGTTAGGCACGCCAGGACGTCGACCACCCTGACAACCAATAGCAATATAGAAGGCTTTGTACCCCTGTGCGCGAAGGTCATCCAGCGTGAGGTTCTTGCCAATCTCAACACCAGTCTTAATCTCCACGCCCATCTGACGCATCACGTCAATCTCAGCATCAATGACATCTTTTTCCAAGACAAATGATGGGATGCCATAGCGCAACATGCCACCCGGCCGCGAGTTTTTCTCAAAAACGGTTGGCTTGTAGCCCTTTTCGGCCAAATAGAATGCACAACTCAGTCCGGCCGGTCCAGCGCCTATAATGGCCACTTTCTCATCGAATCCGCCCTTGAGTGAAGGAATAACCTTCTTCGGGACGAAGCGAACCTGGGCATCAAGATCCTGTTGTGCGATGAAGCGTTTTACCTCGTCGATAGCGATTGCCTCATCGATAGTACCTCGCGTACAAGCATCCTCGCATCGGCGGTTGCAGACACGACCACAGACTGCGGGGAAAGGATTTTCCTTTTTAATAAGGGCCAAAGCATCGGTATAACGTCCCTCAGCTGCCATACGCAAGTAGCCCTGGATTGCGATATGAGCAGGGCATGCCGCTTTGCATGGTGCGGTGCCCGTGTCGTAGCATGAGATGCGATTATCGTCGCGATAGTTCTCGTTCCACATCGCCTCACTCCACTTAACCTCAGTAGGTAACGGCATCTTCGGATAAGTGGCCTGGCTGCCATCTTTTTTGCAAAGTTTACGTCCTAATTTGACTGCACCTGCCGGGCAATACTCTACACATCGTCCACATGCTACACAATTCTCAGGCAACACTTTCGCCACATGGGCCGAGCGAGACATGTTAGGCGTATTGAAGAGTTGCGAAGTACGTAGGGCATAGCATACATTAATATTACAGTTGCAAATAGCGAAGATTTTGTCCTCTCCATCGATATTTGTAATCTGATGCACAAATCCATTCTCTTCGCCTTGACGGAAGATATCAAGTGCCTCTTCACGAGTAATGTATCGCCCTCCCTTGTTGGTCTCCACCACATAATCAGCCATGTCACCCATAGCCACGCACCAACCCTCCGGGTCATCCGCACATCCCTCGTCGAAAGTCTTGCGGGACATACGGCATGAACATGGTGCAGCAGCATACTTGCCATCATATTTGTCCAACCAATGTGAGATATGTTCCACGCTGGCGGTATTGTTTTGCAACGCAATTGCTTTCTCAACAGGTATTACGTGCATACCGATGCCTGCACCTCCAGGAGGTACCATATGAGTAAGTCCCTCCAAAGGGATACGCGTCATACGCTCAAAGAAACGCCCCAATTCAGGATGTGCCTCAAGGAGATCCTTGTTCATATTGGAGAACTCACCAGATCCGGGGACAAACATTGGCAATACCCATTGCTTCTCATGCTTATCGTTCTCATAGTTCCATTCGAGTACGCCGTTGTATGATAATGTTTCCAACATCTCTTGCACCTTCTCCGGCTTCAGTTCCGGATTAGCAGCACAGATTTCAGGGAACGTTTTGGGTTTATGAATACCACCCATATTGAGACAGAGCTGTGCCATCTCATCGGTAGGTACAAGTATAGCTACAGCCCAATATTCTGGGTCGTACTTGGTCACCTTCTGAATGCCAAGTTTAATAGGCGCACGGTCAGTAATGGTCTTACCGAGTTTCAAAATCAACGGACGAACATCCGCATCGGTTAGGTTGTTTACCCAATCAGGGTAGAAACCAGCTAAAGGGTCGTTTTTCATACTTTGGGTATTTTATTAAGAAATTATACTATTTTGATGAGGCTGATAATATCAGTCAATTATATGAGTTTTCAGCCATTCTATCCACTTATCAAAGCCTTCTCCGGTTTTGGCTGATACAAAAATGATATCTGCTTGAGGATTCAGTTTATGAATACGTTCCTCTACCGCTTCTTTGCTGAAATCGTCAAAGACAGAAAGCGTATCGCATTTATTGATAATTACACAACGGCATATACTGAACATCAATGGATATTTAAGCGGTTTGTCATCACCTTCCGGTACAGAAAGAATCATTACATTCATCGTGGCACCGGTATCAAACTCGGCAGGACAAACGAGGTTTCCCACATTCTCCAGGAAAACCAAGTCAAGATCATCCGTACCAAACTCGCGTAAACCCTGACGCGTCATGTCTGCATCAAGATGACACATGCCACCGGTATGAATCTGGATGGCTCGGACGCCTGTTTCAATAATGCGTGCTGCATCAATATCACCATCGATATCGGCCTCCATGACACCAATTTTAATTTCATCTTTGAGTTGCAAGATAGTACGGCGAAGTAATGTCGTTTTTCCTGCACCAGGTGAAGACATGAGGTTGATGAGACAAGTATTTTTCGCCCTCAACTCCTCACGAAGAAGGTTAGCATCGGCATCGTTATCTTCAAAGATGCTACGCTTAACCTCAATAATTTTGTAGTTTTTCATGATATCTTTACCTTATTTAAATATTCCGCAAGCGCCTGCATAGCGCGCGCACGATGCGAGATTTTATTTTTGATCTCATATGGCAGAACAGCAAAGGGTTCATCATAACCTTCGGGAATGAACAGTGGGTCATAACCAAAACCATGGTCCCCCTTTTCTTCGGTAGCCATCGTTCCCCGCACGATACCATCAAACTGTATATCAGCAGTCAGTTTGGTACTATCGTTTGATTCCAAAAGATTCCACAGATAGAGTGTAACAACTGTTCGAAAATGAGCAGAACGATCAGTTTTATCCTTCAACTCGCGAAGCGCTTTCTCACAATTGCTTTTCGAGTTCGCCTCGGGGCCTGACCAGCGAGCAGAATAGACACCCGGGGCCCCATCGAGTGCATGTATTTCGAGACCCGTATCATCAGCAAAACAACCTGCCACATCGGCCGGCAACTGATTAACATGCCGCATGCACCAATCATATACAAAATCAGCTTTCAGGCGCGAGTTTCCTTCGAGCGTATCAGCCGTCTCTGGGATATCAGCAAGTAAACCTATCTCGTTGAGACTGAGGATTGTATAGTTCGGCAATATCATGCGAGCCTCATCCAATTTGTGGGCATTATTAGTTGCAAAAACAAGAACCATAAAATTTAAATAATCGACTATTATGTAGTTGGAAATAATAAGTTATTTGATAATAACACGTTAACCAATGGATAACAAAACAATTATCCGAGTGTTCGCGGAATCAGGCCTAAGCCCGGACGATTGGGTAGCGACAATTTTCCTTGCTTCACCTCCACCCCTTCAAAGAGGTCATTACTGATAAGCAGGTTACCATCCAAGTCGGCAAAATCCACTAAAGGCGAGAGAGTGGCAGCAGCCGTAACGGCACAAGAAGTTTCAGTCATACAACCTATCATCAAATGCATGCCTTGCGCACGAGCATATGCCATCATTTGTAACGCCTCGCGAATGCCGGTTGACTTCATGAGTTTGATGTTTATGCCGGAAAAAGCACCTTGAATCAGAGGCAGATCTTTGAGTCGCTGAACCGATTCGTCTGCAATAATAGGGAGAGGACTATGCTGTGTGAGCCAAGCCAAATCATCCAGTTGAGTTTTTGGCATAGGTTGTTCTACCATCTGTACACCTTGGTCATGCAACCAATAAATCTTATCCAAAGCCTCCTGTCGGTCTGTCCAACCTTGATTGGCATCCACGACCAACGGCAAATTGGAAACAGAACGTATCGTTCGCACCATTTCTTCATCACCATGGTATCCTACTTTCACTTTGAGCACATTGTATCTCTCTGCACATTCGAGCGTTTTTTCCTTCACTATCTCGGGCGTATCTATACCAATTGTAAACGAAGTAGAAGGTGCCTTATGTGGATTTAATCCAAGCAGTTGATAAAGTGGACGACCGGTCAACTGACCTATCAAGTCGTGAAGTGCAATATCTACTGCAGCCTTTGCTGGTGTTTCACCATCGCCCAATGTGTCAAGATACGTCATAATATCTTCCAGCAAAAATGGAGATGCAAACTGCTCCAAATTCACACGACGGAGAAAAGCAAGAGTGCCATCGACGGTATATCCAAGATAAGGAGGAAGAGACGCTTCGCCATGACCTATACATCCCTCATACTGAATGCGTACCTGCACAGAAGGTGTAGTCTTGCGAGAATAAGATGACACTGTAAATGTGTGGCGTAGCGCCAATTCGTATGGATAGAAAGACAACGACATCTTACCATTCGGAGAGTGTTGAACCATAGGCGATGTCATTTCTGACAACCGATCAGGATCGTTCTCAAAACGCATCGACGCCATCAAGTCGGGCGCAAGTAATGAACCCGTCATCAGCAATCCTGCTTTTTTGATAAAATCACGTCTTTCCATTGATATAACTAAAATTGGACATTTAATATTTATATCTCGCTGAGTTCAAGCCAACGCATCTCTTTCTCATCCAGAAGACGTTGCACCTCTTCGTAACGAGCAGACGCTTTTGCAATCTCATTCATATCAGTAAGTCCACCCGAAAGAGCAGCTTCCAATCCGGCCTTCTCATCTTCGAGTTGCGGCAGTTCGGCCTCAAGTGCCTTGAGTTCCTGTTGTTCCTTGAACGATAGTTTGCGAGGCTTCTCGTTCAGGCGTGGTTTAGCAGATTCGACGGAGATAGGACTGCCTTTGACATCGGCTTTTTGAGGGGTAGCATTGTCTGACGCACGCGTTTCATCTTTTGATTTTTGCTCTTCGTCGTAACGATACTGTGTATAGTTTCCCGGAAAATCTTTCACCACACCCTGTCCCTTGAATACGAGCAGGTGATCAACTACCTTGTCCATGAAATATCGATCGTGCGACACAACGATGAGACAACCGCGGAAGTGCTGTAGATAGTCTTCAAGGATATTGAGTGTCTGAATATCCAAATCATTGGTAGGCTCATCAAGGATGAGGAAATTGGGATTCCTCATGAGCACGCGACATAGATTAAGTCGCTGCTTCTCTCCACCCGATAATTTGTCAACATAGTCATATTGTTGAGATGGCGAAAATTGAAAATGCTGCAAAAATTGCGATGCAGTAAGTCTGCGACCGCCACCCATATCTATTTCCTCGGCTTCTTCGCGTATTACATCCAGCACTTTCATTCCTTGTGAGAAAGGTAAACCGGACTGAGAGAAATAACCAAACTGAACTGTTTCACCTATATCGAAGCGTCCGGAATCAGGTTTTTCAATACCCAACAACATCTTCAAGAACGTAGATTTTCCGGTACCATTATTGCCAATGATACCCATCTTTTCAAAGCGTGCAAAATTGTAATAGAAATCCTTGAGGATAACCAATCGTTCGGGCTGATTGCCATCAGAATGTGCCAACGCACACTCACCCGTCTCGCGTACGTACGATTTATTTATATATTGTGCCTCAAAAATCTTGGAGCCAATATAGACGCCACGATTCTCAAGATGGATATTCTGGTCAATAATCTGCTGCTTGGCCCTGTCCTCAATTTGGTAAAATGCATCTTTGCGCGCCACGGACTTGTGTCCACGCGCCTGCGGCATGCGTCTCATCCAATCTAGTTCGGTCCGATAGAGATTCTTATATTTCTCGGTTTCAGCATTAAAGACATCAATACGCTCGGCACGTTTCTCCAAATAATAAGAATAATTGCCATGATATGTAAAGAGTGTCTGTTGGTCTATCTCAAGTATGTCAGAACAAACACGATCCAGGAAATAACGATCGTGAGTAACCATAAGCAAAGCCATGCTACTACGACGCAGAAAATCCTCCAACCACTCAACCATAGATAAGTCCAAATGGTTAGTCGGCTCATCAAGAATGAGCAATTCTGGTTCAGAGATGAGAACAGAGGCCAAGGCGACACGCTTGAGTTGCCCACCCGACAAGGTGCCTATTTTCTGCTCCAAATGACTAATACTCAGTTTTCCCAAAATCTGTTTGTACTTGGTCTCATAGTCCCACTCTTTTTGCAATTCCGTCTCTGCCGGGGCATGCAACATACATGCCTGCAAAACGGTCATATGCTCCGGAAAAGAAGGTTGCTGACTGAGGTATCCTATACGAAGATCCCGCTTGGTGGAGATTTGTCCTTCGTCGTAGTCTTGTTCGCCCGTGATTATATTGAGCAACGTTGTCTTACCCGATCCATTACGCGCCACCAACGCCACACGTTGTCCCTCCGAGATACCAAAACTGATACGCTCGAAAAGCAACTTATCGCCAAACGACTTGGTTAGATTTTCAACTTGCAGGTATGAAACTGGCATGGATATAAGATACGATATGGAAACAATTAGAAGAGCGACAACTGGTCTGCCATAGGAGCAGGTTTCTCCTTTTTAACAATTTGTTGTTTAGCTTCCTTGACAGGCTTTTCTTTAGATGCTTTCGTTGGCTTCTCTTTAGGAACGGCCGGAGTCTTCGCCTTGCGTTTAGGTGCACGTGCTTCGAAAAAGGCCTGAAAGAATACTTCACCATTGAACCAACGCGGCATAGTCTGCTTACCCTTAGTCAGACAAGCAGTCTTCACGTCGGACAACATATACACCTGCACTTCCACATTGTCATCTCCCTTGAGCGGTTTGGCAGCCAGATACCACAGATGATCTTTTTCTTGCAAACAATACGGAATTGCCTCAACAGAACGCATATGCTTCTCCTCCTTGAACTCCATACGCAATGCACACTTGTCACGCATAGCTCTGAGCACGACTGACAATAGCGCTTGACGATCGTTTGTTTTCTCAAAGATTACTCGCTTCTGCAAATCAACAGAATCAATCAACAGGGAAGAGAGTGCCATGGTGTCCAGCACGCGAAGACGAAGAGTAGTATCGCGCAAGTCATCGGAATTGGCGATGTAGTAGCAATTGGTAAAATTGGTATCGCAGCCAATGTAGATACCGAACATCTGAGATATAGCCTCGCGATGACGATGAAACGTACGCAGAGGATAGACCTTCTCGTTACTCGTGTTCAAGGGCGACTGTGCCCATTGTTGGTCAATTTCTCGTTTAGTGATGCGGCCTGCTGAGTGAATGGTACTAACCAGCCAAATCAGTTGATTGTAAAGGGAAGCTGCCATGGCATTGGGGAGGGGGTATTTTGTTAATTCCCCGTTTATCAATTAATTAAACATATATGGGTGGTAATTATTACACCCTTTTGATTATTTCGTTGTCCAAATTTGGATTATTAGATCTTCCATCATGTAGATTTCGTTGAGAGATATTCCAAGTTCCTTCAACATGTGGCGGAGCGGACGGAAATCCCTCATAAAATCAGATATATTGTTGTATAAAAACAAGCTCTTCTGGTAGTACTGAAACGCTTGCATTCGCTCTTTTTTAACAAAATAAACATGCCCAAAATTCATGTTATCCACAGCTGATAATGATTCCGTTTGACTCAGCTTATGGTAGAATTTTTCGGCCTCATCCATCTGCTCTGTCATAAAATGACACCATGCAATCTTTCGGATGACACGCGCGTTTTTCTCGTCTTCAAGATATAGGTGATAGAATTGCTGCAACGCTTCGGCATAAAGTTCCATTTGTTCCAAACATACACCTTTCTCATAAATATATGCACTATTTCCAGGCGCAAGCGTCAATAATTGTTCGATAACTGGAATCGCATCTTCATAACGTCCTTCCTGCGAATAGCAATACTCCAATTGCCGCAAAGTCCATTCAGATGTTTCCACCCGCAAAATTGCGTCATAGACAATAGTTGCAGCCAAATACAACCCCTGCTTTTGCAGCGAAATGGCATAGCGTTTTTTCCACTCGATAGAAGGCTGAATCTCCACAACTTCGCGATATATATTGGCAGCGGCCTCATAGGCATGACATTGCAGGCACACATTGGCAGCTATACTCTTATCTGATGCAGTAGGATACAAAATCTTAAACAACTGAGTCGTATGGATGTGCTTCAAACGTCGGAAAGGGTCAGTAACTGCCCACGGATTGAGGGTAAAAAAGCGATAGGCCTGCTTGACATAGTTATTGCAAAGCAGGGTTTCATGATCATCTTCCGAAGACGTAAAAACCGGCACCATTTCCGGAGTGCCACCAGTCAAACCTCCCACTCCACCCAGAGTCGTGATGAAAGCATATCGGTCTGAGTCACATAAGTCCTCCATTGGCAGGTTGGAGAAAATACCGGCATGCTGTCTGATTTCCTCGGGTAGATAATCTTCTGCATAAGGCAACCACCAGCGGTATGGTTCGGCAAAGAAAGGCACGGTGTACATGCTGCGGAACATGCTGTAGTGCGTATCCATATGCAAATTATGCATCTTGACCAGATCCTCTTTATCAGCATCAAATGTAATGGCAAAATTATCCTGACATTGAGCCGCAAAATCATCCAATTTGTCCAACGACATGTCCTCCTGCGTGAGCGAGTTGATATCAGGCAAGATATCCTTGAGCTGATTCATGACACTACGCTGCAGTTTATCATAGGCCTGACTGGTCCAGTTCACTCCCATCGTACGAAGGATGCAGGTCATAGCCGTACAAGCAAACACACGACCGTCCTCAAGGCTGATGAGATCCTGAAAAGCGTCATAGACAGCTGGGAAAAAGCGTAGCCGCTGATCGTACTCGATAAGCAACAACAAAATGCTGACCCATGCGCGTTCCTTAATATTGTCGGCGCAGGAGGGATGCGCAGCCTCCATCAAACAAAGCAGGTTTTCGGGATTGAAGATGCGTAGCAGATTGAGGGTGATGGCCGAAATACTCATCAAGGCTTCATCCTCCATCTCCGGATCGTGCATCCATATCTGGAATTGATTGCGGTCTGCCTCTTCCAATCGCGCTAACCAGTAGTACTCAAACGCCTTTTCGGGCGTGCAGCATTCTGCCAACGAAAGCGGCTTGGTGCTACGAATGACATCTATGCCCGATGACGAGTCTGTTCGCTTGCGCAAATACACCTCGTCCAGTAGGCGAAAAGCATCTGCTACCAGACCATTCAGCACCTCTTGACGACGTACATCATCATGGCCGGACAGGTAATAGTCAGTAAGAAGACGATAGTTATCGTAAATCGACTGTAGCCTGTTACGCAATAGAATATCATCCAAATCGTTCACCCATGGGCGCAACATTGCCAACGCATGACCCAGCATGCGACCCGACAAAGATTTAGCTATATTTTCATATAATGTGCGCATATTTGGAAGAAACGAATGATGATTAGATAAGAACAGGAATCGACCAGGTATTAAAGTTCTTTCTCTATGAGGTAATGATTGCGCTCTTGCGAGTTACGAATGATGAGTTCACCCAGAAAACCACATAGGAACAACATACAACCCAGGTTCATTGCCAGAATAGCCACGTGGAAATATGGGTTGGTACCCAGCAACATGCCGGTACCATGGCTCAATAACACATGCAGTTTCATGCAGGCCACTACGCTGATGGAAATGAATCCAATGATGAACGTGAGCGAACCTATTAGGCCAAAAAAGTGCATAGGTTGCTTGCCAAACTTGGACAAGAACCATAGCGTCATTAGATCCAAATAACCATTCACAAAACGATTTAGACCAAATTTAGACACGCCAAACTCTCGCTTACGATGCTGCACCACCTTTTCGCCAATTTTAGTAAAGCCGGCATTCTTTGCCAGATATGGTATGTAGCGATGCATCTCGCCGAATACCTCGATATTCTTGATAACCTCTTTGCGATAAGCCTTGAGCCCACAGTTCATGTCATGCAGTTGAATGCCCGTTACCCTGCGTGCTGTGGCATTAAACAATTTGGAAGGCAAATTCTTGGTCAATTTATTGTCATATCGTTTCTGTTTCCAACCACTCACCAAATCGTAGCCATCCTCGGTTATCATGCGGTACAGTTCTGGAATCTCATCCGGAGAATCCTGTAAATCGGCATCCATCGTGATAACAACATCACCCTCTGCTGCCTTGAAGCCACAATAGAGTGCCGGACTCTTGCCATAGTTATGACGAAACTTGATACCCTTCACCACAGCAGGATTCTGTTCCTTCAAATCTTCAATGACTTGCCATGAGTTATCGGTCGAACCATCATTGACAAACAACACTTCATAGCTAAAGTGATGTTCGGTCATAACCTTTTTAATCCACTCAAATAGGTGAGGAAGCGATTCTGCTTCGTTGAAAAGAGGTACAACAATAGAAATGTCCATATTATTGATTGTTAAATTGATTATTATCAAAGAATTTACGATTAAATCGACTGACAAATGGTGCCATTATCAACCCCAGAAAAGCACCCGACAAAATGTCTGCAAAGATTGAATAGACAGCAAAACGTATAGGTGTAAGCAAGGCACGTATGCTATGGAGCATAGCCTCATACACCTCTGTGTTAGGCACCTGAGCCTGCAACTCCGGCGTCGATGAGAAAATAGCATATACGCGTGACAAATAGGTCGTATCAATCCATTGCAGATAAATAAAACGAATGAGCGCAGCCACAAGTGATGAGAAAACAAACAGCCATAAGATGTAACGATAGGCCTGTCCAAATGTGATTTGGTCTTTGCATTCGACATGCTTGTAGTGGTGCGCAAGGCGATACACTCCAAAGATGATATATATTTGGACGAAGAAACCTATCACGCCAAAAAACGGATGAGCTTCCTGTTGTGCCGACAACACAAAATTGGCGGCAAACCACACGCCCATGTCCAGTCCGCATTGCATCGCATGATGGATGGGAGATGGTGTATTTGTTTCAGCTGTTGTCATTTGTTGTCATATAAGTGGTGCAAACGTATGCACTGCTATTAAAAAAACGCAAAGGTACACTTTTTTTGCGATATTTGCAAATAATATCACTTTTTTTTACGAAAAATTTGGTTAATTCATAAAAAAGTAGTAATTTTGCAAAGTTTAGGTTACATACGCATAATTGGTATTAGTTTTTAGCGTACGTTTATGACAGAATTTTATCAGGAATTGGAGCAAAAACAACTGGCAAACATGAATCCGATTTGGGGTCTGCTCTCCTACGAAGAGAAGGAGTTTGTATACCACAATTTGGAAAAATGCGTGTATGAAAAAAACGAGATTATACACCATGAAGGTGATCAACCTACCCATATCATGATGCTGGTGAGCGGCAAGCTCAAAGTGTATAAAGAAGGTGTTGGCATGAAGGCTCAGATTATCCGAATGCTCAAACCTTACGATTTCTTTGCCTATAGGGCTGTGATAGCAGGCGAGACCTATAACACGACCGTGAGCGCATTCGAGGAATCTATGGTTTACAAGATCAAAAAGGAAGCGTTTCTGCACATTGTACAGCACAACCTGCAGTTCTGCTACCAGATGATGGTGCTAATGGCACAAGACTTGGGTAACTCTGACTCTAAGATGGTGAACTTAACGCAGAAACACATACGTGGCCGTTTGGCAGAAGCGATTCTCAGTCTGAAAGAAAACTATGGTTACGACGAAGATGGCGCAACATTAGCCATGTACATGTCGCGCGAAGACCTGGCCAACCTGTCAAACATGACCACAGCCAATGCCATCCGCACATTATCTACATTTGCAATGGACGGAATCGTGACTGTGGACGGACGAAAAATCAAAATTTTGGACGAAGACGAACTGATACGAATCAGCAGATTGGGTTAACATTTCTTCAAAACACATCCCAACAAAAATGGCTTGCCAGTCGGTAAGCCATTTTTTGTCACATTAAATCTTTTTATCAACGGAAAGAATGCCTATCATGTAAAACAACCGCTCAAAAGAGCTGCAGTTTTTAAGAGTATCCGTCCGTCATGATGAAGAGCGAGTATTACAACTCGCGCTTCACCTCAATAGTCTCGAACGACTCAATGATATCATGTTCAATCAGATCGTTGTATGAGCGGATATTCAAACCACACTCCTGATTGGTTGCCATTTCCTTGACATCATCCTTCTCGTGTTTGAGAGATGCCAACTCACCCGTATAGATAACAATACCATCACGAATGACACGCACCTTGTTGGTACGCTTGATTTTACCCTCACGCACGATACAGCCGGCAATGGTACCAACCTTGGAAATACGGAAAGTTTGCAACACCTCGAGAGTTGCTGTAACCTCTTCCTTCAACTCTGGCGACAACATACCTGCCATAGCGGCCTTGACCTCCTCGATTGCATCGTAGATGATGGAGTAGATACGTATATCCACCTCTTCATTCTCTGCCATCTTCTTGGCACTACCGGTAGGACGCACGTTGAAACCGATAATAATTGCATTGGAAGCAGCTGCGAGCATAACGTCCGAATCTGAGATTGCACCTACAGCCTTGTGGACCACATTAATCTGGATATTTTCGGTAGAGAGCTTGATCATCGAGTCGGCAATTGCTTCGGTAGAGCCGTCCACATCGGCCTTGATAATAAGGTTGAGCTCCTTGAAGTCGCCGATAGCCAAACGACGTCCAATCTCCTCCAAACCAACGTGTTTTTTTGTACGAATAGACTGTTCACGTTGCAACTGTTCGCGCTTAGCAGCAATATCTTTTGCCTCCTGTTCTGTAGGAATTACATTAAACTCGTCACCTGCTTGTGGTGCGCCATTCAGACCAAGAATAACCGCAGGTTCGCCCGGCAAAGCCTGTTGGATACGTTGTCCACGCTCGTTGAACATGGCCTTAATCTTACCATGAGATGTTCCGGCCAGCACGATATCACCCATCTTGAGCGTACCATCGCTTACCAATACGGTTGCCACATAACCACGACCCTTGTCCAATGAAGACTCGATGATAGAACCCTTGGCACGGCACTTAGGATTGGCCTTTAGATCGAGCATTTCGGCCTCGAGAAGCACCTTGTCCAACAACTCACGAACGCCTTCGCCTTTCTTCGCTGAGATATCCTGGCTTTGATACTTACCACCCCACTCCTCTACAAGCAGATTCATGGTAGCCAATTCCTCCTTAATCTTATCCGGATTAGCACCCGGTTTGTCGCACTTGTTAATAGCGAAGACCATAGGTACACCGGCAGCCTGAGCATGCGAGATAGCCTCACGTGTTTGAGGCATCACGCCGTCGTCGGCAGCCACGATGATGATGGCTATATCCGTCACTTGAGCACCACGGGCACGCATGGCGGTGAAAGCTTCGTGACCAGGAGTATCAAGGAATGTGATTTTTTGGCCGCTGTTGAGCGTTACATTGTATGCACCGATGTGCTGGGTGATACCACCGGCCTCACCCGCAATAACATTAGTATTGCGGATATGGTCCAAAAGTGACGTTTTACCATGGTCTACGTGACCCATGACTGTCACAATCGGAGCACGTGGTTCCAGATCCTCGTCGCTGAACTCGTCAGCATCGTCGCTTATCTGCTCCACCACCTTGGCGCTTACATATTCGGTAGAGAAACCAAACTCCTCAGCCACGATATTGATGGTCTCGGCGTCCAAACGCTGGTTGATGCTGACCATCATACCCAGCGACATACAGGTACCGATAATCTTCGTCACAGGCAGGTTCATCATCACAGCCAAATCGTTAGCGGTCACGAACTCGGTAAGTTTCAGCACTTTGGATTGTGCTGCCTCTTCTGCTCGCTCCTCCTCCTGACGGTTACGAATTTGCTCACGTTTCTCCTTACGATACTTGGCAGCATTGTTCTTGCCATGACCACCCTGCAAACGAGCAATCGTATCCTTGATTTGCTTTTGTACCTCCTCGTCGTCCACTTCTACGCGCACGCCGCCTTTCTTCTGAGGCTTACCTTTTTGGTTCTTTGAGTTATTATTCTTCTGGTTCTTAACGTCATTGACGTCCACTTTGCCCTGCTTGATGCGCTCACGCTTACGTTTTTCGCCGTCTTGCGAACCGCCGTTGCCGCCGTTTTTGTTGTTATTGTTGTTTTGTTTTCTCTGTGCTTCAGCCTGACGACGTTCTTCGCGCTCTTTTTTCTTCTCCTCCTTGGTCTTTGACTTGGGGTGAGTCGATTGGTTGAGCGAATCCAGGTCAATCTTGCCTACTACAACCGGCACTTTCTTGAGTTGTGGTTTTCCCAGCGTGAACACATCCGTTTTGGTTGCCGCCTGAGGCTGTGTCTTCTCTACAGTTTTGGCTACGGTATCAGCCGCTTTGGCTGCAGCTGCTTTGGCTGCCAATTCCTGAGCAGCTTTAGCTTCGGCTTTGGCCTTCGCTTCTGCAGCTTGGGCTGCCGCCTGCGCCTCTTTCGCGGCTTTATCCGCTGCCGGATCCGGCAGGTCAATCTTGCCTACCACCTTAGGCTGCTGAACCTGAGACTTCTCCTTGCTCTCCGGAGCGATAGACATCGTTTTGGGAATTTCACGTTCCTGACGCTCTTGTGCGAGACGCTCGGCCTCCAGCTTGAGGGCCATATCTTTGTTGAAAGCCTTAGCAAGGTCAAGATAGAGTTCGTCATCGATGCGAACATTGGGGTCGGCCTGAATGTCCTTACCCTGTTTGCTCGCATATTCGATGGCGGTTGCCATACCTATATTCAGTTCCTTACAAGCTTTGATTAGTTTTATTGCCATGCGATGTTTTTTATTAGTACCCCAAAAGGGATAAATTTAACTTATATTTGACACGGGCCTATGGCCTGAAAGATGCTCCCCATATCAGGAGCGAAAGTTGGCCTGTCGGCCAGATAATCGCATGGGCGATTACTCATCAAACTCGGCTTGCAGAACTGACAGAACATCCTGAATGGTTTCTTCCTCCAGGTCGGTACGTGTTGCCAATTCCTCTGCGCTGCATGCCAATACGGCACGAGCGGTATCGAGACCGATATTCTTCAACGCATCGATAACCCATTGATCGATTTCGTCGTTGAACTCATCCAAATAGATATCATCCAGATCATCGTTGTCCATCTCACGGAACACATCGATCTGATAGCCGGTCAGCATACATGCCAATTTGATATTGAAGCCACCCTTACCGATAGCGAGCGACACTTCCTCTGGACGCAGATAAACGTTAGCTTTCTTCTCTTCCTCATTGATCTCCATAGATGAGATACGTGCAGGAGCCAAAGCACGCTGAATGTACAGGTTGATATTGGGGGTATAGTTGATAACGTCGATATTTTCGTTGCGCAACTCGCGAACGATACCATGAATACGAGCGCCCTTGATACCTACGCATGCACCTACAGGATCGATATGATCATCCAGAGAATGAACAGCCACCTTGGCACGCTCGCCCGGAATGCGGGCGATATTCTTGATGGTGATGATGCCGTCGTGTACCTCAGGGATTTCCTGCTCAAACAGGCGTTGAAGGAAAAGTGGAGACGTACGGCTGAGGATAATCTTTGGATTCTGATTCTTATTATCCACTTGTACGACTACGCCACGAACGCTGTCGCCCTTGCGATAATAGTCTGATGGAATCTGGTTCTGTTTGGGCAGATACAATTCGTTACCCTCCTCGTCAAGGAGCAGCATCTCGCGCTTCCATACCTGATACAACTCTCCGGATACGACATGACCAAGCATGTCTGAATAACGCAGATACAGGTTTTCTTTCTGCAACTCCAAAATCTTGGATGCCAAGGTCTGACGCAAGTTCAAAATCATACGACGGCCAAAGGAAGAAAACTCTACTTTATCTGTAAAATCTTCACCTATTTCGCACTCAGGATCGACTGCACGAGCGTCTGAGATCGCGATTTGACGTGTCTCATCGGCTACATCGTCATCCTCCATAATCAGACGGTTACGATAAATCTCCAAGTCGCCCTTCACGGGATTGATGATCACATCGTAGTTGGCGTCGGTACCATACATTTTTGCGATTACATTACGGAACGACTCCTCCAGCACGTTGATAAACGTTTGGTGGTCGATACCCTTCAGTTCTTTGAAATCAGAAAAAATCTCAATCAGATTTACTGGTTCTTCTTGTTTCTTTGTTGCCATTATTTTGTATTTTTATTAAATTCAGTTAATGAATGTTCTGCCGAATGCTTGCTATGGTAATGAGACACATTTATGATAGCAAAAACAATCTCCTCGTGAGGAATTCAGAACCATCCCCTTATACTTTCAGGTCGTATTTGCAATATTTCACATCGTCAAATCCAAAACGAAGTTGCTGCAGTTCCTTATGCTTTTTTTTGTCCCCCTCGTTTTTGACCATCACTTCCGTCTCCACCTCAAAATCCTCATCACCTACATCTGTTAGTACGCCATGCAATTTCCGTCCATCTTTGGTCAGCAGTTCCACTTCGTTGCCCAAATTTTTATGGTACTGCATGGGAGTTTTGAATGGGTCAGTTATAGACACGCTGCCTACCTCCAGCTCATAGTCCTCGGCTTCGCGATCCAAATGATCTTGCACATAGTGGCTGAGTTCTACACAGAAGTCTACATCCACGCCGTCGAACGAATCAATTTCCACCAGGATACGATTGTCCGGCGAAACCGAGCAGGTTATCAGCTCGTAGTTTTTACCCTCCAAATAGGGCTTAACGATGTCTGCTACAATGGTTGGTTGAATCATAATAATTGGACTCATCAGGGAGTTCTTTCAGCCGGCTTTTTCTTCCTTGATTAGTGCCGAAATCATACTCCGTTAGACATTTAATTACTGAAAGAAGGGAACCACTTTCGGGTCCCCTTCTCATTTCGTTTGCAAAATTACAATAAATTATTGAATTATGCAAATATTATCGTCATTTTTTTGCAAAAAAGTGTATTTTTCCGTATTTTGGATGAAAATCAGGTGCATAAATGCCTGTTTTCACTCATACTGGACTGCTTTTTCGAACAATTTAACGATAGCGTACATGAGCTTTTTGGTGTATGCAAGCGAGATTATCGAGCGCTGGCCAGAGCAGGATAATACGTCTCGACCAGTTCGTCCATATGGTATCGCTCCGCATATTGCAGCACATAGTTGAGCACAGCTGCCTGATGTTGGATGGTACTCTCGACCGACTTGCGTTGCTCGCGGTCGGCCTGATTGAACCATGCCAGATAATCAGATGTGTTTTCACAGATGATACTAAACATATGCTCGGCTTTCTCGCGCTCGCCACATTGCATGTAGAGCACGCCCATCGTTGCGGAAGTGTAGTCGTAAGGCACGTTGTACGCTGGTAGCACCTCCTCGGCATAATCCAACACCTCTACACAGCGAGCACGATCACCTGCGTTATAGAGCGCTTCGGCCAGCTGCATGAACATCATACGATGAGTGCGGCACATACGCATCAGGTTCTCGTCAATCCATATGCCCTCTTTATTGAGGTTTCCGTAGCGGAACTGATGCATCATATTGTCGTACATCTTCTCAATATTGACACGTGGCTGTCCATCAGGTGAAGCTACCGGAGTAATCTGATAAGCGAGACCTGTCATCTCAAAGTATGGCTCCAGCCCCTGGTAGTAGTCATTGCCAACCGATACGCAGAAGTACATAGGACGCTTCCACTGGTTGGTCGAAAGCATCTCGAGTACCATCATCTCCGACTTGGTCAAACGACGACCCACCTGGATGTCCAGACGATCGGCCAATTGCTCTGGCTGATAGCGGCCGGCAAAAGAGGACTCCGAACCGAGTGCCTTGTCGGCATCGATAGGGATATACAGTTTGTCGGTAGGCAGATAATTCTCGCCGTTGTTCTTGGTCTTCAGGTCGTTGGAGCGAACGAATCGGAAGGCACTCTCTACGTCCATTTCAGGTAGGCGTTTCTGAACCCATACCACCTCGTTCGTACCCGTGAGATAATCTTTTTTATCCCATGAGATAGGGCAGGCCTCGGCATCATAATACGGACGACGAAGCTGGTCGATATACCAGTCGGTCTGCAGGTAACTGAGGTTACATACGCGCAAGTCGGTACCTACCTCCTCTACCTCCTGATTGTACCACAATGGGAAGGTATCATTATCGCCATTTGAGAAAATAATGGCATTATTCTCACATGACTTGAGATAGTTGGCTCCAAAGTCGCGGCACGAGTAGCGGTCGCTACGATCATGATCGTCCCAGTTCTGCTGAGCCATCAGGGCCGGTACACCCAGACAGACGATGCAAACGGCAACACCTATAGCCGACTTCGCTGCCTGACTGTTCTTGACCATTCCGCTCAGCCAATCGACCAGAGCCATCACGCCCAAACCAATCCAGATACAATAGGCATAGAACGAGCCTGCGTACGCGTAGTCGCGCTCACGTGGTTGATAAGGTGTCTGATTCAGGTACAGAACGATAGCCAAACCTGTCAGGAAGAAAAGCAGGAACGTGAGGGTGAAGTTCATTGTGCCCTCTTTCTTGCGTGACAACTGATAAAAGATGCCTATCAAGCCCAGCACAAGTGGCAGCATGTAATACTCGTTGTGACCCTTGTTTTCACGCAGTTCGCGAGGCAGAGCACTCTGGTCGCCCAATCGCGCATTATCAATGAACGGGATACCACATACCCAGTTGCCTTTCATCACGTCACCATAGCCCTGCAGCTCGTTCTGACGACCGGCGAAGTTCCACATGAAGTAGCGCCAATACATCCAGTGTACCTGATAGGAGAAGAAGAACTTCAGGTTCTCGCCAAACGTAGGACACACGTCCGATTTTTGTTGTCCGCAGTAGTCATACTTAACCTTGCGTCCCTTCACGTCGCCCCAACTCTTGTAGGCGCCAATATGACGTTGATCTGGCGAATACATACGTGGGAAAAGCATGCAGAACTGATCCATATACACATAGCTGGACTTGTAGCCCGTGATGATATAGCGGTCCTTACCGGTGGTCTCACTCTCCGGATCGGGAGCGTACTGCGCATGACCTTTTTTCTCCACAGGGATACACATATTGCCCTTCACCTCCAGTTTGACAGGAGCGTTATACACCTGGCCGTAGAAGAGAGGACGATCGCCATACTGCTCGCGATTGAGGTAGTACTTGAGCGAGAAGACATTATCAGGCGAGTTCTGATCCATTGGAGTATCAGCATTCGACCGAATAACCAAAGCGGCATAGCTGGAGTAGCCAACCACGATGACGGCTATCATCACAGCTGCCGTATTCAGGATACGCGCCGGAATCAGGCCCTTTTTCCAAACGAAGAAAGCCACCAAAGCGGCAGTAAGTACGATACCGGCAAAGGCACTTTCGAAAAGGAATGGTGCACCAGAGAGGCAGAACGCCAACGCAAACGAAGCATACATTCTCACCTCCGAATGCTCCACGTTTGTCTCGTAGATTGCCCATACCAAAGCAGCAGCCAGCATGACCAGATAGACCGCCAGACCGGTATTGAACGAACAGCCGAGCACGTTGACAAACAGCAACTCGAACCATCCGGCCAACGTTGGGATACCGGGGATCATTCCGTAGAGAATGAGCAACAAAATGGCGCAGGAGGCCAGGAAAGCGGTCATTGCTCCACCCCACGAGAACTTGTAACGGCGGAAATAGTACACCAGCACAATGGCTGGGATGGTTAGCAGGTTCAGCAGGTGGACGCCGATTGAGAGGCCCATCATGTAGGCAATAAAGATCAGCCAGCGGTCTGAACCCTCCTCGTCTGCATGTTCGTCCCATTTAAGAATAGCCCAGAACACAACTGCCGTAAACAGCGACGACGAAGCATATACCTCGCCTTCTACGGCTGAGAACCAGAAGGTATCAGAGAAGGTGTAGGCCAAAGCGCCCACTACGCCTGCTCCCAGCACACCAATCTGCTGTACCAGACTGAGGTTCGACGCATTTGCATCCTCACCATCCAGCCGATCGGCCTTACCCAACGCCAGCTTCTTGCCCAACGCAGTTATAGTCCAAAACAGGAACAGAATCGTAAATGCAGATGCTATGCCGGAAAGGGCATTTACGCACATTGCCACATGCTGTACATCACTTGCAAACAGCGAAGCGAAGTGGCCCATCAACATAAAAAACGGAGCTCCGGGGGGGTGGCCCACGTCGAGCTTCCAAGCAGAGGAAATGAACTCACCGCAGTCCCAGAAAGATGCCGTGGGTTCCAGGGTCAGCAGGTACGTTGCGGCTGCTATTGCAAACACAGCCCAACCCAGCACCTGGTCCCATAGTTTGAAATTACTCTTCATTGTGTATAGTATTTTTGTTTTTACATGCCAAAACACACCTGTCTTCCGAGCAAAAAAGCACGTACACAGGTGCACAAGTATAAAAAGCGTGCAAAATTACTACTTTTTTCTCTATAATGCAAATTTTTGCATATCTTTTATCATTTTTTCTCGCAAATAGTTGCGTAATTCAATTATTTGTAGTAATTTTGCATCGCATTCTCGCCATTGCATGCCTTCGGACGATGGGTCATGAACGAAATGGGCATACTCAATTGGACAATCGGTCGAGACATGCCAAATAATGAAGGAGAGATGGCTGAGTGGTCGAAAGCACCGCACTCGAAATGCGGCATACGGGTAACCGTATCGGGGGTTCGAATCCCCCTTTCTCCGCCAAGTTGAAAATCAATATTTATAGGAATTTCAGCGAAACAGGAAAATCAAAACATAATCGAAACAAAATCTTTTTCGATAAAGTTTTGGTTTTCTTATTTTTTAGGGTGTGTTGGCATCATGCTACTGCTGCATGGCAAATAACACGTTGCCGCAGGTTGGGAGAGATTACACGATAAATACTACTCAACTAAGTTATAAAAACATTCAAAATGAAAAAAACAATGATTTTGGCCGTAATGGCCATCGTTATGATGGGTTTGTTCTCTTGCCAAAAAGATGATCCAAAACCCGAGAAAGGTGAAGTGGTCACTTCGTTCGACGACTTGGCATGGTTTATGACGGCATGCTGCGAATGGGATTCGCTGGATAATTATGTCGGCATCCGCATTGGAGCACCTACTGTGGGTTGCTTCGGTCCGGGCATGGACACCTATCTGCAGGCCAAGAATATGGACGAGGCTGAAGAGAAAGTACTCGACCTGCTTCCTCCAGGCAAAAAGTTTGAGAACGGCAAGATCTCACTTCTGAATATGGAAGGCCGCGTGCAAGGTACGTTGGAGATGATGCAGACCGAAGGGGACAACGAATACGGATACGAAGCGAATGTATTTGCCGTCTTACAAGTCAACGACCATACCGGAAAATGCCCATTGCAATCAATCCGCTTCATGAAAGAAGGTATGTATCAGATAGTCGCATCGCCTTATGTTCCTGGTGATGTAGTCCTGATTTCATGGCATGGAAAACAGGAAGTACCTGTCTATCCGGGCTATACGCCTCCTTGCCGCGAGACGCGAGAGGTGGTCGACACACTCTTCTACGAACGCGAAAGCACTTATCGCCATTGGGAATCACACGTCTTTGTAGATGGCACTTGGATCGAGACCGACCCCAACAAAGGACCTTTGTTCTGGGTTTGCATCAAGCCTGCTACAGATACCGAGCGCGGCATCCTCATGCATATCATGCCGAAAGATGAAGCTGAGGAGAGCAACAATGGTTATGCCACCGTACCTATGGCTAAGCGCATCGGAGCTGTCTATCGCACCAATCGTTCGCTCTATACCCAATATATCATCCAGGTATCGAGTCTGGGAACGCGCAAGTTGGGCGACGGAAGCGTCGTGCTCGACCGCGAAGAGGTGTGGACCAGCCAATACAACCACGGCATTTTCTTCCCAGACTTCTTCTCTTACCATCTCGACAACGACAACGTAGAGAAGTATGCATGGACTCACCCAGACTTGTGCAAGCTGCGTGCGTACGAATTTGACATAAATGGTAATCTCTATCCTGACATGCGTAATAAATAATATGAAGAATACTTATTTCTATTTGGCAGCAGCGGCATTGGTGGGCGTATTGACAACGGCATGTCGCGAAAAAGATGAACCGGAGAAAGAACATTTCGGCACGGCCGGCGAACTTACATCGCCACTACCCATCATGAATGATTGGGAGAACGCTACCAAGGTTACCTATGCGCAGGGCAATACTATGCGCGAGGTGTTTGTACCATGGAGCGATCAGTTGGCCGAGAGTTCGCATATTCCTGCGAATATTACCGAGGACATGACCAGCGAGAACGGATGGGAGTTGCAGTTCAGTGGCTTTGACAACGATCAGGCCAAGGACCTTCCCTATTTCGTGTTCTACAATCGTTTGACCGGTATCATGCGCGTGATGTATTTCGTTTCGCCCGAACTCCAATTGACGGCAGCCAACGACGTGATGTTCACTATCGGAGCGGCAGCCGACGTGAATGCAAAGCATGCCGCGGCACACATGATGACATATGCTGTGCCCAATAAACAAGTAGAAGAGGCGATGCCATCCTATCTGATTGGAGGCGAGAAAATGACTTCGTTCAGCACCTATATCTCACCCTACGACGTGAAACCCAATCGCGAAGAACCTATCACCCTGGAGAACGGATGGTGGGCCTACGACGTGGATATGAGTGCCTATAACCCGGGAACGAACAATCGTTTCTTCCCCAGCATCACCCTCTCATCGCGCGGGAAAGTCACTCATTCACTTGACGTATATGGGGCTATTTCGGCCAACTTGGTGGGAGACCTTTCGCGTACCGAGCATATCGAGGCTTATTCGGCCAGCGGAGGCGGCATCAGCGACTACTTCAGCTATGGCAAAAAGTTCTACGACGACTATCTCTCCAATATTATTGCGGCTGTCAAGAACCCTAAGGATGTGATGAAGTTCGTCAACCTGATTCAGAATGCCGTTCGTGATGTCAACGCAGCCAGCAAGGGCGAGATTGTGGAGGCTCCGGGCTACGATCAGAAGATCCTGATTGGCGACATCAACACCACCATCACGGGTGATATCCGTCTCAGCGGATTGCTGTCCGGCAATGCCGCTACCGGAATAGCCACCCTGCAGATGACGTCCCGCAACAGCAATCCGGACGGCCACTTGGGTGAAGGAATCTGGGGCCTGGAGGAGGCGCCGGTGGTCTATGTGGTAAAGGATGCTTTGCTATGGAGCGGACCGGTGAACATGACCCGCACTCAGGCCGGCACCTACAATTGCGCTTCACTCGAGCAGGCTATGCCATACCTGATGACTTATCTCGACCCGTCGTCCATCGTGCTCAATCTCAATCCTGAGTTGGGAGCTAAGGCCGAGGATATCACGCTTAGCGCATACACATGCGTATATCCTTACGAGAAATTGGGGCATACGCGAGCTTTCGGACAGACGTTCGGTCAGAATATTGAATCCGATTTAGTGGTTACGAAAAACAGCTCCTATAAGACGCGTTTCCCCAAGGAGGGCGAGATGAAAGCGTATATGGTCAGCCCTGAGGACTTGCAATTGATGGGAGGTCAGGAGACCGGTTCCACTTATCAGTATGATATTGTTTCTGCCAACGACACCCTCAAGGGGGCTTCCATCAGTTACTTTGGTTGCTCGGGAGATGCTACGCTCAAGAACGTAATCATGGATCCTATGGTTTCGCTTCCTTACAAGAAAATGGACGAGACTGGAGCTTCTTATATCGTGACAGATCCTGTGTTGCCTGATTTTGTGGTTGTGGTTACGGTATCCTTTGTCGCAGATGGTCATACGTTTATCTTCTCCAAGCGGTTCCTTCCGGACGTGAAGCAAATTACCATGGCCGACTTGCAGAAGAACCGCAACAAATTGGAGCAACTCAGCGAGGGTACGGCCAAGGGCGCAACGAATATTGCAGGCAAGACCTACGACTATGCACATAGTGCCAATGCCGTTAAGCGCGTTCTGCAGTTCCTCCGTCTCATCGGCCAATAAGGCTCCATCGAAGATACAACCTTCACAATACACAATTACGACAACGATGTTGAATAAAGGCCGCTTTCTGCAAAGATAAGCGGCCTTTGCTATGCCATAGGATCCCTACTGTTCATAGTGCATTACCGTCTGCCGAAAGGCCTTTTCGTAATGCGTTTGCCATTCGCCCGTTGGGCGTTGATTAGGGCGTTAATTGTTAATTAGGGCTTTGCCCGTTAATAGTCAAATTGTCAATAGTCAAATTGTCAAATTACCCGTGGGTCCCCCGTGGGTCTCCCGTGGGTCGGCCGACAGGGGATGTTTTCCCTTGGCCAAGGGGGCGGACTATGATATGTCAGCTACTCTTTCATTTTTCCGATGGACATCGTATGCCCTGATTGAGTCGTGCGTTGGCCACTGCTTGACGGCGCTTGAACAAGTTGCGACGAGCGATTTCATCGGAAGTGATTGGTGGGTGATGGATGTTGGGTTCGTGACATAGGGTTTATGG
>JAKSNQ010000040.1 GCA_024399615.1 Paludibacteraceae bacterium
AAATTTCGAATCCAATGCGTAAATCGTTTCTCCTAATATGTGCAAGCCTGCTCGCTTTCCATGTGTGCGCACAAGGTACGGGCTGGGATATGCAGGCTTTCTCGAGCTATGATATCGTGGGCACCTCCCGTTATGTGGGATTGGGCGGAGCTATGACCGCTTTGGGAGGTGATGTGTCGGCCATCAAGGATAATCCGGCGGCCTTGGGCGTGTTCCATCGCAGCGAGACTTCCATCACGATAGGTTGGCGCGTGTCGGATACCTATCAGGCGCAGTCGCTCAACAGTACGATTCATTCTTTTATCGTTCCACAAGTGACGCAGGTTTTTGCTTCGCCTGGAGCCAGCCTGACCGGCATCGGCAGCAATTTTGTTCTGTCGTATCAGCGTTTGGCTGATTTCTCCCGCGATTGGGAGGGCGGAATGACCGGATTACGTTCTTCGCAAACCGATCTGATGGCTTTTCAGGCCGGTGGCTTGCGCATGGCGGACTTGGAGTCTGCCGATGCATACGATGATGCCGAGGTGGGGTGGTTGAGCAAACTGGGCTTCGACGCCTATCTCATCTATCCAACGGGAGATGCAGATGGCGGTTGGACTTCTTTGGAGCCCGGAAATACACGTATGACCAATTCGGTTTCAGAGCGTGGTTACATCGATAATTTCAGTTTTGGTTGGGGAGCCAACACCGGCGATATCTTCTATTTCGGCTTGTTACTCAACTTCAAGAACCTCAACTACGACAAGTACTCGACGCATGCCGAGGCGTTTGAGTCCGGCAATGTTTACTCGATGTCATCCTCTGTCATAGCCAAAGGGTTTGGCTTCGATTTTGGGGCGGGTATCATCTGTCGTCCTACGTCCAATTTCCGTCTGGGTGCATCGGTTTTGTCGCCTACTTTTATGCGTATTCACACGCGTACTTCCGGCGAGATTTCTTCACGAATTGCCATTGAGAATATGGGGGTGCAGCACTATCCGTCTCAACCTCCCTCGGGCTATGAGGAGGTGGTGGCGCGCAAGTTGCCGATGCGATTCACGTTGGGGGCAGCCGTTTCGTTCGGTACGCGTGGACTGCTTAGTACCGAGTATGATTGGCAAGGCGGCTGGGAGACCTCTTTACGCAACGAACATATGCTCAAATTGGGCGCAGAACTGGTGGTGCGGAAGAATGTGTTTCTCGACTTGGGCTATGCCGCCAAACTGTATGGCAATTTCCGAGCTGACGAAGATATCTACCTTCCTACCTACAACTCTGCGCGTACGGATACTGAATATGCTATCGATCGCGTCCGTCATTACGCTTCCGTTGGCGCTTCTTATCGTCATAATTTCTTCACAATGGGCATTGCCTATCAGTTCGGCGCACAGTGGCGCGATCTTTATGCTTATGCAGGTGTAAGCAACGATGGTCAATCGCTCACGCCTGAGACCTATCATCACCTGACGCACAATGTCGTTCTTTCTTTTGCCTTGAAATACTGATTCGCTCTGCGACCCTCGGTGTCCCTTTTTATATTCATTAATTCAACTCACCCAATAGATAGATTAATTCAAATCACTCAATAGGTTCAATATGGAAACTCCTGATATCAAGTCCTATCTCAGTACTCAGATGCCTCGCATCATGGAAGAGTGGGCATCGCTGATTCGTATTCCCAGTATCAGTTGCCAAGCCGAACACAAAGCAGATATGCTGCGTTGCGCACAGCGTTGGCAGCAGTTGCTGTTACTAGCCGGTGCACAAAAAGCCGAAGTAATGCCGGCTGGTGTGTCACATCATGGCATCGACGGCAACCCGCTCGTATATGGCGAATATATAGTGGACAGCAAGGCAAAGACGGTGTTGGTTTATGGCCACTATGACGTGATGCCGGTCGAACCATTGGAGTTGTGGAACAGTGAGCCTTTCGAACCTGCTATTCGTGACGGACGATTGTTTGCACGTGGTGCGGACGATGACAAAGGTCAGACGATGATACAGGTCAAGGCCTTCGAGTATTTGGTAAAGCATGGTTTGTTGAAAAACAACGTGAAATTCATTTTGGAGGGTGAGGAGGAAATCGGCAGTCCCAGCCTGGAGGGCTTTATGTTGGCGCACAGGGAGTTGTTGGCTTGTGATATCATCCTTGTCAGCGATACGTCGATGATAGGTAAGGAGACCCCTTCCATCACGACGGGGCTTCGTGGTTTGGCTTATTGGGAACTGGAGGTGACGGGGCCTAATCGCGATTTGCATAGTGGCCATTTTGGTGGTGCTGTTGCAAATCCAATTAATGTTTTGTGCGGGATGTTGAGTAGAGTGGTGGATGAAAATGGTCGTATCACTATTCCCGGATTCTATGATAAGGTGCTGCCTATACCCGAGACGGAGCGTGCCATGATACGCGAGATTCCTTTCGATATTGAGCAATATAAAGCTGCGATAGATGTACAGGAAGTGGCCGGCGAGGCTGGCTATTCCACCCTGGAACGCAATTCTTGCCGACCATCGTTCGATATCTGTGGCATATGGGGTGGTTATACGGGTGAAGGGTCAAAGACGGTATTGCCCAGCAAGGCCTATGCCAAGGTGAGTTGCCGACTGGTGGCCAACCAGGACCACGAGGAGATTTCGCAGGCCTTTGCCGATTACATGCAGCAGATTGCGCCCAAGAGTGTTCGCGTGAAAGTAACCCCCATGCATGGTGGTCAGGGCTATGTGTGTCCAATCGATTTGCCGGAATACAAAGCTGCCGAGAAGGGCTTTGAGATTGCGTTTGGCAAGCGACCATTGGCTGCACGTCGTGGCGGAAGCATCCCTATCATCAGCACCTTTGAGCAGGTGCTGGGCGTAAAAACCATACTGATGGGCTTTGGCTTGGAGAAAAATGCCATCCACTCGCCCAACGAGAGTATGGACCTGGAAGTGTTTGAGAAGGGAATTATCGCTGTTACGGAGTTCTATAAAGCTTTATAAGAGTGACAAAATTTGACATAGATATATTGCGGTCCCACGAGACCCCTTTTTATTTCTACGACCTCGATCTTCTGCGAAAGACGTTGGCCGAGGTGAAGCGTTGTGCTTTCGACGGTAATGAGCAAGGGGGACGATACCATGTCCACTATGCGCTCAAGGCTTGTCATACACCCGAGGTGATGCAAACCATCTTCGATGCCGGACTGGGTGCTGATTGTGTGAGTGGAGGTGAGGTGCGTGCGGCAATCGAGGCCGGTGTTTCACCCGACCGGATTGTATTCGCCGGCGTGGCGAAAGCCGATTGGGAGATACGCTATGCCTTGCAGCATGATATTGCTTGTTTGAACGTGGAGTCAATCGAAGAACTGGAAAATATCGATCTGATTGCCGCTGGGATGGGCGTTGTGGCACGAGTATGTCTGCGAATCAACCCCAATATCAATCCGCATACTCACAAGAAGATTACGACGGGGTTGAGTATCAACAAGTTTGGCATCTCTTTGGACGATATGATGGGAGCCGTAATGCGTTGTCAAGAGCTGACTCATATCTCATTCGAAGGGTTGCATTTCCATATCGGCAGTCAACTGACCGATTTCTCTCCGTTCCGAAGTCTTTGTGTGCGCATCAGCCAGTTGGTCCATCAGATTGAAGAATGTGGAATCAGCGTGCGTCATATCAATGTGGGTGGTGGATTGGGCGTCAGCTATGAGCACCCCAACTACTATTGCATGCCTGATTTTGAAGGATACTTCAAGGTGTTCCGTACCGCATTGGCGCTCCGTGAGGATCAGCATCTGCATTTCGAGTTGGGACGCTCTGTCGTAGCGCAATGTGGCAGCCTCATTACTCGCGTACTCTATGTTAAGCACACGTCTCAGAAGGAATTTGTGATGGTGGATGCGGGCATGACTGACCTGATTCGACCTGCACTCTACGATGCCCTTCATAAGATAGAAAACCTGACTGCTCTTCACGAAGGCCGAACGGAACGGGGACGCTATGATGTGGTGGGGCCTATCTGCGAATCGAGCGATGTCTTTGCCGAGGACTACGAATTGCCACTTTGTCTGAGAGGCGACATCATCGCCATCCGAACGGCCGGAGCATACGGAGAGGTCATGGCATCTTGCTATAACTTACGGCGATTGCCGGGACACATCGTTAGTGACGGAAAGTAGTGTTTTCTGTGGCTTAACCCGTTTTTTGAGGGTTATATGGCGCTATATTGGCAGAAAAATGGGATTTTTCTTGTCTATGCCAAAAATTTTTCGTACCTTTGCACGCTTTTTTGCGTAATCGCAGAAAAGTTTAGGAGATATTTTTGAAAACTCAACGTAAATTCATATACAATGGAAGATAAAAATACATGGATAGGCTTTGGTTTGATAGCCGCTATTTTTATTGGATTCAGTTTGTTTAATCGTCCTTCCAAGGAGGAGCTGGCAAGGCGTCAGCATTATCGCGATTCGATTGCGTTGGTGCAGTCGCAGATGGCGGCTGAAGCGGCTGCGATGGCGCAGTTGCAGGAGGCTGCCGATATGGCCCAGACTGCTGAGGTGCTCCACGAACTGAATGTGCAGCGTTATGGCGCTTTTGCGCAGGCTGCTGTGGGCGAAGAGGCTGAATACGTAGTGGAGAACGAAGTACTTCGCCTCACTTTTGGCAATAAAGGTGGTGTTTTGCGCAAGGCCGAACTGAAAAACTACAAAGCATATGGTGATTCGGTCAATCCGCTTCGCCTCTTTGGACCTGACGAAGTGGCGATGGGTTATACCATCGCTTTGGCGGATAACAAGATGATTCGCGACACCAAGGACATGTTCTTTGTGATGCAACCTGTGCAGACTGGCGCCAATGGCGAACAGATTGTCACGATGCGTCTGCTGTCCGACACGACTGGGCATATCGATTTTGTTTACACCATTCCGCAAAACGACTACATGATTGGTTTTGCCATTCGTTGTGTGAATGCTGCGGGACTGCTGGCGCAAAACTACCCATACATGGAGATGTACTGGAATCAAACGGTTCCCCAGCATGAGCGTGGCCGTAAGTTCGAGGAGCGCTATGCCCGCCTGCAGTACATGTTCGTGGATGGAGACATCGAGCAGTTGAGCGAACAGAAAGATGATAACGAGGAGGAGAATACTCGCATCCGTTGGATTGCGTACAAGGACCAGTTCTTCTCGACAGTCCTGATTGCCAACAATGAGGGCTTTGACGGCGCACAATTGCACTCGAAAGTGCTGGCTAAGAAGACCGGTGGTATGAAGTCTTATTCCATGACTTCGCAGGTTCCTTTTGACCCAACGGGTGCGAAAGAGACCGGTTTCCGCATGTACCTCGGCCCCAACCACTACAATACACTCAAGGCGTATGATGAGGGCGTAGAGCGTCAGGATCGATTGAACCTGAAGGAGTTGGTGCCACTGGGCTGGAAGATTGTGGCGTGGGTGAACAAGATTCTGGTCATCCCTATGTTCGACCTCTTCACCTCATGGGGTATGAGCATCGGTCTGATTATCTTGCTGATGACTATCGTTATCAAACTTATCATTTTGCCTTTTACTTTCAAGAGTTATACCTCGACTGCAAAAATGCGTGCACTCAAACCGCAGATTGATGAAATCAATAAGCGAATCCCTGAGGAGAAAATGCAGGAACGTCAGCAGGCAACCATGGCTTTGTATAGCAAGGCTGGGGTCAATCCGATGGCCGGCTGTCTCCCGATGCTGTTCCAGATGCCTGTTGTTATGGCTATGTTCTGGTTCTTCCCAACGGCAATCGAATTGCGTGGTCAGTCTTTCCTTTGGGCACCGGACCTCTCTACTTATGACACACTCTTCAGTTGGAACAAGGACCTGTGGTTGATTGGTGACCATATCTCGCTGTTTACTTTGCTGTTCTCGGGCGTCAATATCCTTTATACCTATGTGACCATGCAGACGCAGCCGGGCGCTGATGGCCCTCAGGCCAATATGATGAAGTGGATGATGTATTTGATGCCGTTGATGTTCTTCTTTATCTTCAACGACTATGCTGCCGGTTTGAGCTACTACTATTTCCTCTCATTGCTTTTCTCTATCCTCCAAACCATGATCTTCCGTTGGACGCTGGATGATAAGAAGATGCTCGCTGAGATGGAAAAACAGCAGGCTAAGCGTGCGAACAAAAAGAAATCTGGTTGGGCTGCCAAGTTGGAGCAGTTGCAGAAAGAGCAGGAAGCACGTATGCGCGAGCAAATCAAGCAGCAGAGCAAACAGCAGTATCGCTAAATCGATAACTTTTGACGATAAAATTAAGAAATAGTGGCCTTCGGGTCACTATTTTTTATAAAAATAGGTCAGATGCTTGCATATATGGTTTTTTTTATGTAATTTTGCAAGCAAAATCCGTGGAGTGGTGTACGAAAACACACTTGCGTTCGGGCTCTGCCCGCTTATTGTGTATATTATTGAACTTTTTAGAACATCCCTATCCGTATGAAGAAAATTATCATATCTTTGTTTCTTTTGGTGAGCTTGGTGGCTCATGCCGACTTGTTGGATGACATCGTGGCAGGTAAATATAAAGCCGAAACATTACAGGCAATGACTCCGGTTGCTTATGCTGATGCATACCGGGACGCAAAGGCAGAAGAAACCTATGCGATGCTGGTCGACAACGATGTGGTCAGCTACTCCTATAAGACGGGCAAAGTGGTGGAGACGCTGTTTGACCACAAGTCAACCCAACTCAACAAACTGAGCAATGTGGATGGTTTTATCTTGTCGCCTAACCCACGTTATCTCTTGGTTTATACCCATTCCGAACGACTCTTCCGCCATTCGTTCAAGGCTGAGTATTACGTTTATGACCGTAAACGGGGCGAGTTGAAACCGCTGTCGTATGTCAAAGGTTCTGAACGTGTGGCCAAACTGATTGATCCGGTGTTCTCACCCGACGGTAAATATATCGCTTTTGTCAAAGGTACAGACCTTTATATTCACAAGATGGATTTTCATACCGAGACGGCTGTAACGGGTGTTGAGACCGAGGCCTATGCCGATCCGGATGCTGTGTCCGACCCACAGATACTCAATGGCGTGAGCGATTGGTTGTATGAAGAGGAGTTTGGCGTGACTTCGCAGTATTGTTTCTCCCCCGACTCCAAACAGTTGGCCTTTATTCGTCTGGACGAGCATGAGGTTCCTACTTTTGCATGGCAGGAGTTTCTTGATGCGGATGGCAAGGCGTTGCGTTACCCGGTGGATTACACGCTGCGCTATCCAAAGGCCGGCGATAACAATGCCAAGGCTACAGCCTGCGTGTATGATACCTATTACAAGTCAGTTAAGACCATGCAGTTACCTCAGGCTGCTGATTCATATCTGCCTCGCCTCAAGTGGACCAATGGCACCGAAAAAACACCTGATGGAGAATTGATGGTGTTGCGCATGAATCGTGATCAGAACAAGATGGAGGTCTATCTGTGTAACCCCAAGAGTACGGTCTCTCGTCTGTACTACAAGGAGGAAAGCAAGAATAGCTTTGTGGATTATTCTCTTTTTGACCAGTGGCAGGTGCTGACCGACAATCGTGTGCTGGTGGTTAGTGAAAAAGATGGCTATACCCACGCTTATCTTTATTCTGCGATGGGGCAGATGCAAAAACAATTGACGACCGGTAACTTTGATGTGACCGATGTCTATGGTTTCGACGAAGCCAATCAGACTCTCTACTATCAGGCGGCAGACAAAGACCCGATGACGCGTTATATCTATGCACTCAATGTGAAGAAAAATGCGGTGAAGGCCCTGACGCCGGTTGAGGGTATGCATAGTGCTTCTTTCTCGCCCGACATGACTTATTTTGTGGATGACTATCAGTCGGTGAACACTCCTAACTGCTATACCCTCTATAATCGTGAGGGCAAGTCTGTTCGCGAGCTGAAAAACAACAATGCGTTGGCAGAGAAGGCGCAGAAAGCCAACCTGCCGATAAAGGAATTCTTCCAATTCACTACGCCGAAAGGCACGGTGCTGAATGGTTGGATTCTAAAACCTAACGACTTTGATGAGAACAAGAAATATCCTGTGTTGATGAAACAATACAGTGGTCCGGCTTCGCAGCAGGTGTTGAATCGTTGGCGCATCGAGTGGGAGGAATACCTGTCGGCCGAATTGGGATATGTCTGCGTTTGCGTTGATCCTCGCGGCACTTCCGGTCGCGGACGCGCTTTCCGTAACGAAACGTATATGAACTTGGGCACTAAGGAAGCAGAAGATCAGGTATATGCAGCACGTTATCTTCAAACTTTACCATACGTGGATGCTGCGCGCGTGGGCATCTGGGGATGGAGTTATGGTGGTTATGCCACGATTATGAGTATGTCGGTATGCGGTATCGACAAGTCGTTGGGTAAGTCGCCTTTCGCTTTCGGTATGGCCGTGGCACCTGTGGCCGATTGGCGCCTCTATGACTCGGGATACACCGAGCGATACATGCGTCGACCACAGGTCAATGAGGCCGGATACGACCGTGCTAATCTGGTGACACATGCCGCTGCACTACAAGGTGAGCTCCTCATCATGCATGGTCTGGCCGATGATAATGTACATGCCCAAAATGCACTTCTTTACATCGATGCACTCGTGCAGGAAGGCAAGCAGTTCGAAATGCAAATCTATCCCGACGACAATCATTTTTTGCGCAAACGTCACAATCAGATCCACGTCTATCAACGTATGCTGCGATTCCTGCAGGGACATACCAAGCGATAGTTGCAGTCGCAAAACTCTCTGAAAAATAATAAAACACAATACTAATCTTTATTTCAATTTCTATTATGGAAAACAAACAACAAAACAAAAGCGTTTTGATCGCTGTCATTGCCATGATGTTCTTGTTCGCAATGATTTCGTTCGTTACCAACATGGCTGCGCCATTCGGTACTATCTGGAAATTCCAGTACGAGTGGGCTGGTATGATGGGTAACATGATGAACTTTGCCGCTTACCTTTTTATGGGTATTCCGGCTGGTATGATGATTACTAAGATGGGTTACAAGAAGACGGCCCTGTGTGCCCTCGCTTTGGGATTCGTTGGTATCTGCGTACAGTACTGCTCCAGCAAGTATGGCGCTGAGACGGCTATCTTCGGTGGCTTGATGAACCTCAACTACTTTATCTATTTGTTGGGCGCTTTCATCTGCGGTTTCTGCGTCTGCATCCTCAATACGGTCGTTAATCCTATGCTTAACCTCCTCGGTGGTGGTGGCAACCGTGGTAACCAGTTCATTCAGATTGGCGGTTCGCTCAATTCTTTGGCCGGTACACTCACTCCAATGCTCGCTGGTATGATGATTGGCGAAGTCAGCAAGAGCACTTCGATGACCGACGTCGCTCCATTGCTTTTTATCGCTATGGCTGTGTTCGCTTTGTCATTTGTTATTATTTATTTCACCAATTTGGTGGAGCCGGAGCAGGCTAATGGTGATATCATGTCTTCTGTAAAGGGCGCCCTTGGCTATCGTCAGTTGGTACTCGGCGTGATTGCTATCTTCTTCTATGTAGGTGTAGAGGTTGGTATCCCGGGTGAGATGATTTTCTACATGGATAGCATTGGTATTCCTAACGCCATCGCCGTAGGTGGCTCTATTGCTGCTATCTACTGGTTGCTGATGTTGGTTGGCCGTTTCACTTCTTCTTTCATTAGTGGTAAAGTTTCGACCCGTACTCAGCTCATTACCGTTTCTTCTGTAGCACTCGTGCTCCTCCTTCTAGCTATCTTTGTGCCTGAAACCAACACGATCGTGCTCAAGGGCGCCGAGGTTCCTGTTAAGTGCTTGTTCCTCATCTTGTGTGGTCTCTGTACATCCGTAATGTGGGGTGGTATCTTCAACCTCGCTACCGAAGGCCTTGGTAAATATACTGCTGCTGCTTCGGGTCTCTTCATGACCATGGTTGTCGGTGGTGGCGTTATGCCGCTCATCCAGGAGACATTGGCTGGTAAGATTGGCTATGTACAGAGCTATTGGCTCGTAGTTATTATGGTGGCCTACATTCTCTGGTATGCGCTGATGGGCTCTAAGCCTGCTAAGAAGTAATCGTGTGCTCGCGATGACTTCCGGAAAATCAGACATTGATTTTTATTACATTGAAATATAGACGAATAAACAATTTATTTAATACATTTATCATGGAAAAACCTTATGTTTTTGGCATCGATATGGGTGGTACCGGCACCAAGTTCGGTATCGTTGATGCAAGAGGAAACGTTCTGAAAAGTTTCTCTATCCCAACTCCTCAGTATCCTGACATCGAAGAGTATTGCGACGTTCTCTGCACCGAGATGAAGCGTATGGCCGAAGAGTTCGGTGGCATGGATCAGGTGCGTGGCGTAGGTGCTGGCACTCCTAATGGTAACTACTATACCGGCAACATCGAGTATGCACCAAACCTCCCTTGGAAGGGTGTTGTTCCGTTTGCAAAGATGATTTCTGAGCGTATGGGTGTACCATGCCGCATCACCAACGATGCCAATGCTGCTGCTATGGGTGAGATGACCTATGGTGCCGCTCGTGGTATGAAGAACTTCATCGAAATCACTCTTGGTACGGGTGTTGGTTCGGGCATCGTCGTTGATGGCAAAGTGCTGTATGGTCATGACGGTTTTGCCGGCGAGTTGGGACATACCAAGATTGTTCGTGGTCCTGAGGCGCGTCAGTGCGGTTGTGGCGCTAAGGGATGTCTCGAGGCATATGCTTCTGCTACTGGTGTCGCTCGTTCTGCAAAAGAAATCGTATCCAACAGCAGCAAAGAGACCTCTCTGCGTCAACTTGATATCGATCGCATCACTTCATATGATGTATTCAAGGCTGCTGAGGCTGGTGACGAAGTGGCTAAAGAGATTTTCGACTTCACCGGTCGTTTGCTTGGCGAGAAGTTGGCAGACTTCATCGCTTTCTCTGCTCCGGAAGCGATCATCTTCTTTGGCGGATTGACCAAGTCTGGTCACTGGATCATGGATCCAATCGAGCAGACTATGAACGAATGCGTTTTGCCTATTTGGAAAAACAAAGTGAAGGTGCTGGTTTCTACTCTCAAGGATAGCGATGCTGCTATCTTGGGCGCAAGTTCACTCGTTTGGGACGTAGAGGCGCTTAGTCCAATGAAGTCATAATACTTACTAACAAATGCTGGCCTCAGATGTTTACAGATTGTCTGAGGCCGGCTTTTTTGCTATGCTATTCCGAGTCCTATATCAGTTCCCTACCTGGATACAACGACTCTACCGCAAGGTGACTTGGCGCAGACCGACTCTTTCGCGCGATGTGTATCTCACCTTCGATGATGGACCCATCCCTGAGGTGACGCCCGATATCTTGCGCATTCTTAAGGAAAAAGGAGTCAAGGCTACGTTTTTCGTGGTGGGGGATAATGTGCGCAAGTCGCCTCATCTTCTCGAGGCTATACTGCGCGATGGACACCGTGTGGGTAATCATACCTTCCATCACCTGCCGGGCCTGCACACCTCGCTCGCTGAGTACCTTCAGGATGTTTCTCAGTGCGATGAGGTGCTCGCAAAACATGGCGATATGCATCCTCGACTGATGCGTCCACCCTATGGACGAATGTCTGCGGCGCAAAAGCGAGAGATCATCAATGCCGGATATGAGATTGTCCTTTGGGACGTATTGACACATGACTATAATCCCGACTACTCGCCTGAAAAGATGCTGCGAGTGGTGACACGATATACACGACCAGGCTCTGTCGTGGTGCTTCATGACAGCCTGAAATCTCATCAGCGAATGCTGACCGTCTTGCCTCAACTTATCGATTGGTGGCACGACAATGGATATCAACTGAAGGTTTTATAAGCCGTTGTGGGTTGATTCCTTTACATAGAAAATAATCACCATTGGTTTGACGGGGTATGCGAATACCATCGGTCAGACCGATAACCAATATACGGAAGATTTTCGTTCCATGCCCGAACTACTGCTTCATTACATATGGCAATCTGGCCTGTTTCGCACCCTGCCTCAGCATACTACTGACGGCAGGCGAGTTGAGGTGCTCGAGGTCGGTAAGCACAATCTGGATGCTGGTCCTGACTTCTTTTCTGCTACTATCCGCATCGATGGTATGACATGGACGGGCAATGTCGAGATACATGTCAAGAGTAGCGATTGGGTGCGTCATGGGCACCAACATGATGCGGCTTATGACAACGTCATCTTGCATGTCGTTAAGCAGGCCGACCGGGATGTCTTTAACTCTAAAGGTGAGACTTTGGTGCAATGCGAGCTGCAGTATCCTGACGATCCTGACTTGCTCAAAAATATGTTGTCCGATCGCACATCTGTCTGTTCGCAGAAACTGTTGGGAAATCCGGAACTGATCTCGTCAGATTGGCAGTTGTTGTTGCTTCGTGACCGCATGATGAAGAAAAATGCAGCTGTCACCCAGTTACTGATGCTGTATCAAAATGCGTGGGATCAGGCTTTTTACGTCACATTGGCGCATAATTTTGGCTTTCATACCAACGGATTGCCATTCGAACTGTTGGCCAAACAGACTCCTTTGGCCTGCTTACAGAAGCATCGTAATTCGCTTTTCCAAATAGAAGCAATCCTTTTTGGGCAATCCGGCTTGCTTACTGCTGAGATTGCACGAGACGAGTATGCGCGCAGATTATGGAAGGAGTACTGCTTTTTGCAGAAAAAATTTGGACTGCAACCCATATCGGGAGCGATGTGGAAAATGTTGCGCATGAGGCCACAAAACTTTCCTCATGTACGTATTGCTCAGTTCGCTGCTTTGCTTCATCGCTCTGAGTTTCTGCTTAGTCAACTGCTTATGCTGAACGATCCCAAACAAATCAGACCGCTTTTTGATGTGCAGGTTTCTGACTATTGGCAGCAGCACTATCATTTTGGCGATGATGAATTGGACGTACAGAAGAGTAAAAAAGATGATGCTTTGCAGGGGAATTTGTCTTCCAACATGGGTAACCTTGGGCGTTCGGCCGTCGATATTCTTATTATTAATTCCGTTGTTCCCTATCAGTATGCATGGGGAAAAGCGCACTTGAATAAACAAATGCAAGACGATGCACTACAGTTACTGCGTTCGATTAGTGCCGAAAAGAACAGTATCGTCGCCCAGTGGAAATTATTGGGAATACCGGTTCGTACTGCGGCCGATTCGCAGGCGCTGATACATTTGTATCAGGAGTATTGCATGCGGCAGCGATGCTTAAGTTGCGATGTGGGGTATCAGATTTTTACACCGCAAGTGCATCAGTAAGACCACCTGTCGTCCTTCCTTGACCCAAAGAACTTGCGATGGATTGAATTTTGGGAACACTCCGTAATACAATATAGATTTTGTTTGTAGAATGAGAAACAGATACCTTATTTATATATATATAAGTGTCGTTTGCTGCATAGTTGCGGCAATCATGGTTAGTTGTGCCAACCGAGGCGTTGGTCCTACCGGAGGTCCTAAGGACGAGACTCCACCTGTACTCAAGCAGGAAACGCCTGCCAATGGTACGGTCAACTTCCGGGGTAACATTATCAGCCTTCTGTTCGATGAGTACCTCCAGCTCAATGATGTGGCGAATCAGGTGTTCATCTCGCCTCCACAAAATAAGCAACCTCTCGTCAAGGCGGTTGGCAAGCGTGTTACTGTCACTTTTGAAGATGAGTTGGCCGATTCTACGACCTATACCATCGATTTTGGCGATGCTATTTGTGATTATAATGAACGAATACCGGTGTCGGGCTATGTATTTTCTTTCTCAACCGGTCCCGAGATTGATTCCCTGCAGATGAGTGGAGTGCTGCTCAATTCGGAGAATCTTAATCCGATGTCCGGCATTTTGGTGGGTATCCATACCTGTACGCATGACTCGGCAATATCTTCTTATCCGTTTACTCGTATTGCGCGTACCGATTCCACGGGAGCCTTTACGGTACGAAATATCCGCCCGGGCAGTTATCGTATCTATGCACTCAATGATGTGTCAAAAGATTACGTTTATCAACCCGGCGAAGGATTGGCGTTCCTCGACTCAATTTATATTCCAACGGCTACCGACAGTTTGCTCCTGCCTGCCGTTCCGAACGCTCTGCCGGACTCCTTACGTTCTGTAGCAGACTCGCTACGAGCTTTGAGCACGGATTCCCTATCCGTTATCCCTGCGGATTCTTTGCCTGTTTTGACTGCTGATAGTACGCTGAACTTGCGGACTGATTCGCTGACAGGAGATTCGCTGATGAATGATTCGGTCAAACTGCAGATGCCTAAGATGATTACGTTCTATGCGCCAAAAGACATTGTCTTGCGCTATTTCGTAGAGGACAAACAACGTCACTATTTTGGAAAATATACGCGGGAAGAGCAACATCTCATCCAGTTGACTTTTGCTGCGCCACAGGACTCTTTGCCTGTTTTTCGCTTCCTGACAGAACCCTTGCCTGCTGATAGTGTTCTGAAACCGGCTGCTGATAGTATGGTCTCATTGACTCCAGACACGTTGTTCTCCGATAGCTTGGTCTCATTGGTTCCTGATTCCTTGCTTTCCGATAGTTTGGAACGTTTTGCCACATTGACCATGGACTCCTTGACTATGCAGAATGACACGACCGCACGAGTTACCGCGTTGGCTGACATTCCTGAAGCTATTGTGATTCAGTCTTCGATGCATAACGATACCATTGTCATCTGGTTGACAGACTCTGCGTATATTCGGCAAGATACCATTGCGTTCGAGATGACCTATATGATGTCTGATAGTGTGTATAATCTGGTACCTCGAACTGACACCATTCGTGCCATCTATCGCGCTCCTCGTATGTCTGCATCTGCCAAGGCGGCACTGGACAAGAAAAAACAGGAGAAAAAACCGTTGGAATTGAAATCGAATGCTTCTAATACGTTCGACATTTACAAGCCGCTGATTATTCAGTTCCCTGTACCTGTTCGTCAATACGTGCCCGATAGTATACACTTGTATGAAAAGGTGGATAGTGTCAAGAAAACATTGCCTCTGATGTTGGAGAAACTCGACGATTGTGGTATGAGATTCCGGGTGACAGGCAATTGGAATGCGGAGACCGAGTATGGTTTGGATGTGGATTCGGCGGCTTTTGTGTCCGTGTTTGGAGAAACCAATAAGAAAACTTCACTCAAGTGGAAAACTGTCTCGTTGGAGGAATACTCGTCTTTGATTGTCAAGATCGAACCCTATCGCGAGAACATGATGCTGCAGTTGCTGGATGAAAAAGATAAACCTGTTCGGACTTTACGCGCTACGGCAGAGGGGGTTACGTTTAGGTACATCAAGCCTGCTACCTACTATCTGCGTGCTTACGAGGATCTGAACCGGGATTCGGTTTGGACGACGGGTGATTGGGCAAAAAAGCGTCAACCGGAACCGGTATATTACTTCCCACAGAAGCTGACACTCAGGGCGAACTGGGATTTTGAGGAAACATTCCGCTATCTGGAGCGCAATATACTGGAGCAGAAACCACAGGATATCCGCAAGGAGGAGAAACAAAATGCAAAATAGCATGTGGATAACCGACTCGCCGGTAAATGCATGTGTCTGCGATTAGATCAAATACGCATATAGGTCTTCGTTTTTGTTTACGTTGTAGCCTCCGGCTTTTCGTGGCCCTCCGGGCGTTCGTTTTTGTAATCACTTTGCCCTTTCTGATGCGTCTTGCTGATGGGGACTCTTTGCCGCAAAATTGCTTTTTTAGGGGTGTCAGATGGCCAAAAATGCCCATATAATGTGCTGAAATGCAGTTTTTTTGTACTTTTTTGTCGAAAAATTTGTATAACTCAATATTTTTCCGTACCTTTGCAGTCAATTTGTAAATTATACCATTATGACAAAAGCAGAATTAGTAAGTGAAGTCAGCCTTCGTACAGGCTATTCTAAGAGTGACATCCTGCAAATCTTGGAGGCCACTGGGGCTGTGATTTCTGACACTATGGCAGGCGGTGAGAACGTTTATCTACGTGGTTTTGGCACTTTCTTTAACAAAACTCGTGCGCAAAAGACTGCTCGTGACATCCTTCGTAAGACATCGGTAATCGTTCCTGAGCATCAGATTCCTGCCTTCAAAGGTGCTGCTGATTTCATGGCAAAATATAATAAATAATCATTATAAAATTTCACTATTATGCCAAACGGAAAGAAACATAAGAGACACAAGATGTCTACGCACAAGCGCAAAAAGCGTCTGCGCAAGAATCGTCATAAGCATAAGTAAGATTATGCCCTTACCTGCGGCAGGAGTAGAGCATCTGCGATTGCTGTACGTAAGTGAGTCTTCCGAATCCGATGAGCCGAGCGCTCTGTGTGGATCGAGGTAGACGATTCGTTTGAAAACTGAAGACAAACCTTGTGTGCTCTGTTAGAGAACCTGTGGTTTGTCTTTTTTTGGGGTATAGCCGATACGTTGATGTATCTGCGACCCCTGATTTATTAACCAATCGATGCAACTGACCGATTTGCTGCGTCTTGAACGCATGGTTCGAGAGGGGGCTGTTGTATGTTAGACTCTGGTTTTGGGCGCAAAGCCGGACGGCATCGATTATTATTTATTGTATTGAATAGGAATGAAAAGCGAACTGATTGTTAATGTTCAGTCCGACGAGATTTCTATAGCGCTTACTGAAGATGACCGCCTGATGGAGGTCAGTACAGAGAGTAAGACTGAGGCGACTTTCGCTGTCGGCAATATCTATTATGGCCGAGTGAAGAAAGTTATGCCGGCGCTTAATGCAGTCTTCGTCGACGTTGGTTATGAGAAGGAAGCTTTTTTGCACTATTTGGATTTAGGTCCTCAGTTTCTCACGCTGGAGAAGTTTACACAGTTAGCCGTCCAGGAAAAGAAGCGTAAGATTTTGATTCAGAACGTCCCTACTCAACGTGAGGTGGGAAAACAAGGCTCTATTGCTGATGTATGCCACGTGGGCCAGGAAATCTTGGTACAGGTGACCAAAGAACCTATCAATACCAAGGGGCCACGACTTACTGCTGAAATCTCGCTTGCCGGACGAAACATCGTACTGATCCCATTTGGAGATAAGGTGATGGTTTCCAACAAGATCCGCAGCGAAGCGGAACGGAGCCGACTCAAGCAACTGATTCAGGCCATCAAACCGGAGAGGTTTGGAGTAATCGTTCGAACGGTGGCAGAGGGCAAACGTGTAGCCGAGTTGGATGCCGAGTTGCGACTCCTCGTCAAGCGATGGGATGATATGGTTGCTCACTTGCAGAAAGCCAAACCCATATCGCTGGTTCAGGAGGAGATTGGTCGTACGATTGGGGTCATTCGTGATGTCTTTACGCCCGAGTTTGAGTCGATTCATATCAATGACGCTCAGATCTATGAAGAGGTAAAAAGTTACGTCTCGCTCATTGCCCCCGAGTCCGAAAAGAACGTTCATCTTTACGAGGGAGAGCAGCCTATTTTTGACCATTTCCAGATTACTCGCCAGATGAAGACGGGTCTTGGCAGAACCGTTGGCTTCAAGAATGGAGGCTATCTGATTATGGAGCGAACAGAGGCGCTGTTTTCCATTGATGTGAATAGTGGCTCTAAGAAATTGGGGGCGGACCAGGAAGATAATGCCTTCCGATGCAATATGTTGGCTGCCGATGAGATTTATCATCAATTGCGTTTGCGTGATATTGGTGGTATCATTATCGTGGACTTCATCGACATGGAGTCTGCTGAGCACCGACAATTGTTATTTGAGCATATGCGCACGCTGATGAAGCGTGACCGTGCTCGCCACAATGTGTTACAACTGAGCAAGTTTGGACTGATGCAGATCACTCGTCAACGCGTGCGCCCCGTCGTTGAAGTAGATGTGCAGGAGGAGTGCCCAACTTGCCATGGCAAAGGAAAGATTCAGCCGTCTATTTTGTTTACGGATGTGCTGGATGAGCAATGTGAACTGTACAAAACGCATTTTGGCTCGGGATTGAAACTGTATGTTCATCCTTTTGTCTATGCCTATGCTAACCAAGGCTTCTTTTTGACCAATCTCAAGGCGCAGTGGCGTCGTAAGTATGGGGTTAAGTTGATTGCTGATGAGGCGTTACCGATGTTGTCATATCGCTTTGTGGACAAGAACGGTAAAAAACTGGAATTGCAACGTGCTGCCGAGCAGACTACTGAACAGCGTGCCGACGAGAAGGCGAAGCTCTATGCAACGAAAAAAATCGAAAAGAAACCGGAAGTGAAACTGTCACTCGATTCGAAGAACAAACTCTCTTCTGCTGCGTCTAAACACGAATCGGTTTCAACTTCGAAGAACGAGGCTGCTCAGGCTCCTAAAAATGCGTCAGCTCCTGCTTCGAAAGAAAAGTCGGTATCAAAACCGATACAGGAAAAACCTGTCAAAGAGCTTCCTTCTATGGTTCTGGAGGCTGAGGAGCTGGCTGCAACTGAGGTGCCTGCGACGGAAAGCATTGCAAATGAGGGTGCTAAGAAGTCGCGCAAGCGCCGTAAAAAGAAGGCTGCTGCTGTTGTACAGACCGAGGATGTTTACTTGGCCGATGATGCCAAGACTGAAGTTGTATCGACGGGTAATCAGGCCGCTGTTTCAGAGCCTAAATCGGTTGTCGCTACTGCCGAAGAATCGGTCAATCCACAGCCTGCTGAGTTGACTAAGGCCAAAAGGAAGAACGGAAAGAGCAAGGCTAAAACTGCTGTAGGTAAGAACCACGATTCCTCTGTTGACTCGCAGGGTTCGGTTGCAGAAACGGCTGCGTCGGTTGATGCTGAAGTGATAGTTCCGGCAGAACCGACAACCCAGAAAGCCAAACGTGCTCCAAAGAAGAAAACTAAATCTTCCGCTCAAACGGAAGTCAAATCTTCTGAAGGGGAAGTTGCTGCTGACCAATCGTCCGCTAATGATGGCGTAAATGCAGACGTCAACCTGTCGGCTAAAGAGAAAGCCAAGGCTGAAAAACCTGTTAGAAAGAGATCTTCTCGATCTAAGAAGGCTGTTGACAAGATCAGTTTGTCTGCTTCTGACGCTGGTGAACATGTTCCTGCGGAAAGTGCGGTAGCTTCTGACACAGTGGATAACGCAAACTAATCCAAATAGCAAAAAAGTTTTTTTTATTAGAGGGTGTGCCGTTTATTACGACACGCCCTCTAAAATTGTATTAGGGGCAAAAAATGCTGGTGCTCCCTTTTTCTTTGCGTTTTGGTGCTGTTATTTTTGGCGGTTGATATGGTATCTCTTATCTTTCTGTTTCTGCCATAGACTGTTTTTCTGTTTGTACGGAAATCGTGAACCTTTCTTGAAGCGGTCTTGAAGCCGACTTGAAGCCGTCTTCATG
>JAKSNQ010000041.1 GCA_024399615.1 Paludibacteraceae bacterium
GAGACCTACGGGTAATCAGATGTTTCGGACGGCGTTTTCGAAATCGTCTTTGTCAGCCTTGGCGAAGCCCCTAACACGCGAGCGGTAGGTATAGACGGTATTGTTGCTCAAGCAGAGCAGTTCGGCAATTCGTGTGGATTTGGTGATGCCCAGGCGGATAAGCGCAAAGATTCTCAACTCAGGCGTCAGACATCCTTGTGGTGGGGTAATCTGTGCATCGAGTCGCAAGAGATTGTTGAACTGTTGCGTAAAATCAGGATACAACCTGAGGAACGTGGCATCAAAACTCTGATAGTACTTGTCTAACTGCTCCCTGAACTTCTCGTCCGAATCCGCTTTCCCTGCTCGAAGCGACTCCTTGTATCGCTGGCGTATATTTTCGCTTTTTTCCTCCAAATAAGCACATATATATTGTTCGCGCGTGCGATTCATCTCACTAAGCTCTTTGTTGCTATCGTTGAGCTGCTGGTTGAGCTGCTCCTGTTGCTTTTGCGCAGCCTCCAGAGTTCGATTGAGGCTATGTAATTTTTTGTTCTGTCGGATATAGAAAATGATGAATAGTATCAGCAGCAGGAGAATGAGTATAAGTGTGATAATAAAAACCTTTAGCCAATGCCATGTATAACTCAGTAATTCTCGATATGTTTTGGCAATCGCATGGGCGATAGGTCCAATCTGCACAAAACGCAATTGCGCATTGTATAGATCTGAGTTATGACAACTATATTCGATATAGTTATACGCGCGCTCTATTTGACTTTTGTATTTGATGTAATTGTTGGTTCGATATGGTAGTGCTATTTCGTAAACCAACTGCGCCACCACCCAGATAGAACCATTATCTGTGATAGCCAGTCGCAAGTCTGTTAATGCTGATTTGGTCAGCTGTTCGAGCGCTTGGACAGTATCACCAGCATGTAATGCCACCATGCCAGTATAGCACGTTTGTATAGCATACTGATGTTCTTCTTTCAAAATAGACTTATGCTCAAATGGAATATCCACCCCGTTTTTTCTGCCCAAACAACGCTGGAAGTATGTCTCTAACGTGTCGTTCCACAATTCGCCAGCACAGGCTTTCGCTTTGCCAAACCACGCGATGGCGGAGTCGCATTGATAGGGTGCATATAGTTTCGCAATCTCAAGTGTTGCTTCAAACATGGTGGTGTCCTGATAGTACTTGCTTTTAGCCGACTGAATGTCCAGTTCTCGTTGCTGTATGTACAGATCGGCCTGCAGGATTTCCTTGTCCAACACCGTCAGCAGGGAGTCAACATGATGTGGCAGCACCAAGGATGACGCAGTCGTCGAGATGACGAGCATGCAGAATAAGAGGGAAGATTTTTGAAAATAATTCATGGCATGATTTTTTTTCTAAGGCGGCGCAAAATTACTGCTTTTTTTTTGATTATGCAAGAAAAAGTGAATAATTTTTCGATTTTTACTTGTGGAAAATCTATATTCTACCTAAGGTTGCAGAATGTAAATAGTTGAAAATCAGTATATATGTTTTATAACATACTATATTGGCACTTGTATTCGCTTGTATGTGTGCGGAAATAGCAGTAACTTTGTGCCGTTTTTGAAAAACACGCATCAACATCAATCTAATTTTTTTTATATGAAAACACCCAATCTATTTCACAAGTTCTGCCTATTGGTATGCTTGTTGTTTGTAGGAGCAATGGCTTATGCCCAGTTCCAAGTAACGGGTCAGGTCGTTGACGGCAATGGTGAACCGATTATCGGTGCATCGGTGCTGGAAGCGGGTACCAGCAATGGTACTATTACTGACGTAAATGGTAATTTTACCCTTTCGGTATCTCAGAAAGGTGCGCACTTGACCTTCTCTTATGTAGGCTTTAAGTCAGCTGACTATCAGGCTATAGAGAAGATGAACGTAAAACTTGCCGACGAAGTAGAGGCTCTTGAGGAGTTGGTAGTCGTAGGTTATGGCGTTCAGAAGAAATCCAACGTAACCGGTTCTATCTCATCTGTTAAGTCAGAGGATATGCAAAACCGTACGGTAGTAGATCCTGCCTCAGCATTGCAGGGTAAGTCATCGGGCGTACAGGTAATCTCCAGCTCCGCTCGCCCAGGTGCATCACCTACTATCCGTGTACGTGGTTACTCATCAAATGCAAGTTCTGATCCTCTCTACGTAGTAGATGGTGTCCGTGTAAGCTCAATCGGCGGTTTGGATCCAAACGACATCGAGAGCATGGAAATCCTGAAGGACGCATCTTCAGCCGCTATCTATGGTGCAGAGGCAGGTAACGGCGTCGTGCTGATTACCACCAAGCGCGGTAAGAAGGGCGAAGGTAAGATCAAATATGACTTCATGATCACAAGCCAGTCAGTAGGTAAGACTCCAAAGATGCTTAACGCGCAGGAGTACGTTAACTATATGACAGAAGGTGGCTATTTCTTGAAGGAAAACATGATGCAGATCTGGGACGGCAAGACCAGCACCGACTGGATGAAGGAGACCTTCGAGAACGGTCTGATGCATCGTCATAACCTCTCATTCTCCGGCGGTAATGATCGTGGTTCATACTACCTGTCTCTCTCATACCTCAACAACAATGGTATCGTAAAGGGTGACAAGGATACTTACCAGCGTTTCACCGCAGCCATCAATGCAGATTACCTCATCAAGAAATGGTTGAAGGTAGGTACAACCAACCAAATCGAGAAGTATGACGTTAAGTCTGTATCCGAGAACAACGAGTATGGTTCACTCTTCTCAGCTACGCTGACCCTCGATCCATGTACTCCATTCTCCTACACCAAGGATCAGCTGACCGAGAAAATGCAGAACCTTCTCAGTCAGGGCAAGACCCTCCTTCAGGACGAGAATGGTAACTACTTCTCTCTGCCATTGTTCTACGAAGGTGAGAACTGCCACCCATTCGCTATGCGTGACAATGGTATCGCCACTAACTCCGGCTTCAACGTAACCGGTTCTATCTTCGCAGACTTGATGCCAGTTAAGGGCTTGACCATCACCAGCCGCTTTGGTTATCGTCTGTCTTCGGGCTACAACAGCACGGTCAGCCTTCCATACTACGGCTCTATTCAGGCTTCAAAGGACTTCCTTGACCTGAATACTCAGAACAGCAGCACTCTCTACTATCAGTGGGAGAACTTTGCCACCTATATGAACAACTGGAACGGTCACGGCCTGAATGCGATGATCGGTATGTCCTACTCAAAGAACATCTACAACAACACCTATGGTGAAATCAAGGGTGATGGTGGCGATGCAATCAAGAAGAACGACCCAGGTTTCTACTTCCTGAACTTCAAGACCGACGGTGCAACGCAGATCACCAGTGGTGAGCAGGTAATCGGCACCAAGTACTCATACTTCGGTCGTTTGAGCTATGACTACAAGAACCGCTATATGTTGCAAGCAACTCTCCGTGCAGACGCAGCCGACTTGTCAAAACTGCCACGTGGCAACCGTTGGGGCTTCTTCCCATCAGTATCAGCAGGTTGGACCATTTCAGAGGAAGAGTTCTTCGCTCCAGCAAAGAAGGTTGTTGACCTGATGAAGTTCCGTTTAGGTTGGGGCCAGAATGGTTCACTTTCTGCATTGAGCGGCTATCTCTATTCAGCTGACATCGCTTCAGGTAACGGCTACTGCTTTACTGACGGCCTGAACTACACCGCATCAGCAGCTCCCGGTACGATGGGTAACAACGACCTTCGTTGGGAAACCTCAGAGCAGTTCAACGTAGGTGTGGATATGTACATGCTCAACGGCCGCCTCAACGCAACAGTAGAGTACTACAACAAGCGCACCAAGGACCTCCTTATTTATAATACTAAGCCATCTTTGTCAATCGGTGGTGCAACCTCTCCAATGAACGCAGGTAACGTAAGCAACCAAGGTGTAGAAATCGACCTGGGTTGGCAAGATAAGGTAGGTGACTTCAGCTACGGTATCCGTGGCAACCTGGCTACCCTCAAGAATGAGGTAACCTATCTCGACCCATCCATCCCACGTGCAGAAGGTCAGAAGTTCCACAACTACACCATGACCTGGTTCGAGCAGGGCTATCCTGTTTACCACTTCTATGGCTACCAGGTAGAATGTATCAATCCAGAGACCGGTGATCCAGTATTCAAGGATCTCGATGGTGATGGCTCAATCACCGATAACGACCGTACCGATATCGGTAACGCCATTCCAAAGGTTACCTATGGTTTGACCCTGAACCTGGCATGGAAGGGCATCGACTTCACCGTATTCGGTGCAGGTGCAGCCGGCAACAAGATCTTCAACTGTGTAAACCGTCCTGACCGTCCAAATGCCAACCAGCAGTATGACATCTGGTATGCAGATCGTTGGACTCATGAGAATTCAAATGCAACCATGCCTCGTGCAGGTTATGAAGGCAACGATAAGTATGTATGCTCAGACGCAATGGTATTTGATGGTTCTTACTTCAAGATCAAGCAAATCCAATTGGGTTACACTCTGCCACAGAAGTGGACCAAGAAGGCGCTCATCAACAACTTCCGTCTGTATGCATCACTTGACGACTTCTTCACCATCACCAAGTATAAGGGCTTCGATCCAGAAGCTTGCGCAAACAGCACTTCAGGTATGGGTATCGACAAGGGTACTTATCCAACCTCACGTAAGATTGTATTCGGTTTGAACGTAGAGTTCTAATCTGCAAATCCAAGTTAAACACACAAATTAAGATTCTAAATATGAAAAAGATAGTAAATGGTCTTCTTGCCGTTGCGTTGGTAGCTGGCTTTACCAGCTGTAACAAGGATCTTGACATCGAGAAGCATGGCAATTTCGGCACAATCGAAGACTTCTATAAGACCGATGCAGATGCAGAACAGGCAACCGCATCTATGTATTTGCAATGGCGCGATATGACACTCAATGAGTTCTTTGTAAAGAACCTCATGTCTGACGATATCTGGTGCGGCGGCGGTGGCCGTGGTGACGTAGGTACGATGGAGGCTCTGAACGAGTTCACCTATGGTACGGAGAACCCATATGCTCAGCAGTTCTATGAGGAGTACTACAAGGTAATCTACAAGGCTAACCTGATTCTTACCTATGTTGCTAACGATTCACAAGTTAAGAATCGCGACCGTGCCGAGGCTCTCGTGGCTCGTGGCTACTGCCACCTGATGCTGGGTATCTATTTCGGTAATGCTCCTGTAGTAACCGAGATTCTTACCGGCGATAAGGTACGTCCAGTACCAAGTAAGGAAGGCGAGCTCTATGAGCAGGCCATCAAGGACTTGCAAGATGCAATCAGCTCAGGTTGCCTCACCCAAAAGTCAGGCCTTGATGACAGCAATGCCAACAACCGCATCACCTTGGATGCCGCAAAGGCTCTCCTGGGTAAGGCTTACATGTTCAATGGCCAAAATGGCGCAGCCGCAGATATCCTTGACCAAGTTATCGACTCACATCTCTATGACCTTCTCCCAACCGAGGAGTATGAGAACCTGCATCATGCAGTAGCAAACAACTGCCGTGAGAATATCCTCGAGTTCCAAAAGCGTGATAACAACGCGCTCATCTGGAATGAGTATATCGGTAACACCATCGAGTTGATGTCCGGTTGGCGTGCTGACTACTTGGTTTACGAACCAGGTTCACAGGCAGAAATTGATCGTGGCGGTACCTCTTCTTACGGCTTTATGAACCCAACCGGTAGCCTCTGGGAGGCATTCAAGGCTATGAATCCAGCAATGGACGACGCTCGCCGTTTGGCATCTATTCGCGACTGGTCAGAGCTCAATGCTTACGGTATCACCATGATTGCAGGTAATGCATTCTATGGCAACGAGGGTTACTTCTACTGGAAGCACCGTATGATCCGTGAGGATTGCTCCGATCCTTATGGTATGGCCGGTTATCAGGTTACCCAGTTCAACAACATGAAGGTAATGCGCTTTGCTGAGGTTCTTCTCCTCGCCGCTGAGGCTCACAATGGTGACGGCAAGTCTCTCGACTACCTCAACCTCGTTCACGAGCGTGCAGGTCTGCCAAAACTCACCGCATACTCACTTGAAGCTCTTAAGGCAGAGAAGCGTCTTGAGCTCTGTATGGAAGGTACCCGTTTCGAGGACCTCGTTCGTTGGGGTGACGCAGCAACGGTCCTCAAGGATCAAGGCAAGAAGTGCCCTCGCTTCACGGCTGAAGGTGTACTGGAATGGCCTTCTCAGTGGGACAAGTCTAATGCAGGCTTCAAGGCAGGTAAGCACGAGCACCTGCCTATCCCTCAGACCGAGATGGATATCAATCCAAACATGGACCAACACCAAGGTTGGTAATATTTGATTTTGTGGTGGGGATTTTTGCCCCACCACTTTTAACTACATAAGCATATGAAGAAACAATTTGTTTATATGTCTGCTGCACTGATGACTCTCGCTGCTACCTCGTGTGGTAGCGGGAGTTTGAATAAGAAAGCAACCATAGAGAAGATGACTCTCGAAGAAAAAGCGCATCTCGTTATCGGAACCGGAATGGCCGGTTTTGATGGAGACAATGCCGTGATAGGTAGCACCCGTTCTCTTGTTCCCGGTGCTGCAGGTACAACTTATCCATTGGAAAGACTGGGTATCCCAGCTATCGTATTGGCCGACGGTCCTGCCGGCCTGCGTATCGACCCAACACGCGAGGGCGATGACGCCACCTATTATTGCACGCACTTCCCAATCGGCACCTTGCTGGCATCCACCTGGAATGAGCAGTTGGTAGAAGAAGTCGGCGCAGCTATGGGTCAGGAAGTGAAAGAGTATGGCGCCGATGTGCTTTTGGCTCCAGCCCTCAACATCCATCGCGGTCCTCTGAATGGTCGTAACTTTGAATACTACAGCGAGGATCCTCTGGTAGCAGGTAAGACCGCCGCCGCTTATGTGCGTGGTATCCAAAAGAATGATGTCGGCACCAGCATCAAGCACTTTGCCGGCAATAATCAAGAAACCAATCGTATGGCCAACGATGCGCGTATCTCGCAACGTGCCCTGCGTGAGATTTACCTCAAGCCATTTGAGATAGCCGTCAAGGAGTCCGACCCATGGACGGTGATGACCAGCTATAACTTCATCAATGGTGTATATACCTCAGAGAACCGCGAGTTGCTGGAGACAATCCTTCGCGAGGAGTGGGGCTACAAGGGCACGGTGATGACCGACTGGTTTGCCGGAACCGATGGCGCCAAGCAGGTGTGGGCCGGCAACGATATGCTTCAGCCTGGTATCCCTGCGCAGTTTGACCAGATCGTAACGGCTGTGAAGGAAGGTACGCTCGACGAGAAAGACCTGGATCGCAACGTAGAGCGCATCCTTACTTTGATTGAGAAATCGCCACGCTATAAAGGCTATGCATATTCCAATCAGCCCGACCTGAAAGCCCATGCAGAGGTGACCCGTCAGTCCGCTCTGGAGGGTATGGTTCTCCTGAAGAACAACGGCGTATTGCCACTCAAGCAGGAGCAAAAGAAAGTGGCTCTGTACGGCCGCACCTCATATGATTTCATCGCCGGTGGTACCGGTTCGGGCAATGTGAACCACGCTTATGTGGTATCGCTGACCGAAGGTTTTGCCAATGCCGGCTATGTGGTGGACGAATCGCTCAACGAAGAGTATCCTGCTTATATCGCAGAGGCTAAAGTGAAGCTCGAGGAATCGCTCAAGCAAGACCCTACCTTTGGTCCGTTCATGCCTGTACCTTTGGTTAAGGAGTACGTACCATCGGAGGCCGGTTTGAAAGCACAGGCTGCTCAGAACGATTTCGCAGTAATCACCATCGGCCGCCTCTCAGGCGAGTTCCTCGACCGTACCTCGGCCGATTTCTGCCTTTCAGCAGAAGAGCGCGAGCTCATGGAGAAGGTGTGTGCGGCATATCATGCAGCAGGTAAGGAGGTAATCGTATTGCTCAATATCGGTGGCGTAATCGAGACCGCCAGCTGGAAGGCTATGCCAGACGCCATCCTGTGCGCATGGCAAGCCGGTCAGGAAGGTGGTAACTCGGTTGTTGACATCCTCTCAGGCAAGCAGAGTCCTTCGGGTAAACTGACCATGTCTTGGCCAAACAGTTTCCAGGACACCCCATCGGCCGAGAACTTCCCATTGGACGTGACCGCCAATGTGGACCTGACCAAGGGAAAGGCACTCCTCGCTACGGTGAAGAACGTCGATTACACCAACTATGAGGAGGACATCTTCGTCGGTTATCGTTTCTATGATTCGTTTGACCGCGAGGTCAGCTATCCTTTCGGCTTCGGTTTGAGCTACTCAAGCTTTGAGTACAGCCCGGCGGAGGTGAGCGAGAAAGATGGCGTCTATACCGTCCGCGTCAATGTAACCAACAGCGGAGCGTATGCTGCCAAGGAAGTCGTTCAACTGTATGTGGCTGCTCCAGACTCAAAGGCGCTGAATAAGCCAGAGAAGGAACTTCGTGCTTTTGCCAAGACCGGTCTCATACAGCCCGGCCAAAGCGAGGAGGTAGTGATGAGTTTCTGCGCTAAGGACCTGGCCAGCTACGATACCGACAACGCGCAGTGGCGTGTCGATGCCGGTCAGTATGAGGTGCTCGTTGCCGCTTCGGCTACCGACATCCGCGGTCGTCAAACGATCGATGTGCAGGCTTCTACCGAGAAAGTACACGACGTGATGAAGCCTAAAGTGGAACTGAATCTGTTGCATCGTTAAATCAAGAAAAAATGCGTAAAATAGCAATATTAGCAAGCTGTCTGCTGTCTGTGCTCTTTGCACAGGCACAGACTGTGCTTACTCCCAATACGATTGACCAGGTTATCAAGGAGATGACGGTCGAGGAGAAAGTGGATCTGCTGATCGGTTGCGGTCAGGGAAAAGGCAAATTCCCCGGTAGCGCAGGTCGCAGTCGCGACATACCCCGTTTTGGTATCACATCAGCTTACATGGCCGATGGCCCACATCGTCTGATTATCGCCGAGAAGCGTGAGTTTGACAGCCACGAGTACATCACCACCGAATTTCCAAGTGGTGCCAACTGTGCAGCAACCTTCGATGTGGAGGCGGTCAAGAGTGTAGGCGCAGCTATCGGTCGTGAGGTGAGCGACTATGGTCTGGATATCCTGTTGGCTCCGGGCGAGAATCTCTTGCGCTCGCCTCTTTGTGGCCGTAACAACGAGTACTACTCAGAGGACCCATTGCTCTCAGGTAAGATTGCCGCAGCCTATATCAATGGCGTGCAGTCCAATGGTATCGGCGCATGTCTGAAGCATTTCGCGGTCAACAATCAGGAGACCAATCGAAACATGATGGATTCGCGCGTGAGTGAACGTGCTTTGCGCGAGCTGTATCTCCGCAATTTTGAGATAGCAGTTAAGGAGGCTCAGCCATGGACCATCATGACCAGCTACAACAAAGTAAACGGCAAATACACCTGCGAGGATCGCCGTCTCACGGAGACCATTCTCCGTGGCGATTGGGGTTTCCAGGGCCTGGTGATGACCGACTGGAATGCGGGACGCGACGCAGTGGCCAGCATCAATGCGGGTAACGACATGATTCAGCCCGGTCAGCAGAAGCAGCGTGAAGCCATCCTGGCAGCAGCCAAGGACGGCACTATCCCTATGGAACTGCTCGATCTGAGCGTACGTCGTACGCTGGAGTTGGTGCTCAAGACCAAGACCTACGCGGGCTACAACTATCCGGAAGAGACCGACCTTAAGGCTCATGCCGCTCTCACCCGTAAGGTGGCTGCAGAGGGTATCGTCCTCCTTCAGAATAATGGCGCGCTTCCTTTCTCAGAGAAAGTGCAACAGGTGGCATTGTATGGTCAGACCAGTTTCAACCTGATCGCAGCCACCACCGGTTTCGGCGGCACAATCCATGGTCATACGTTGGTAGGACTGGTAGAGGGCCTTCGTAATGCCGGACTCACCACCGATATGGAGTTGGCTCAGCGCTATGTGAAGCATATCGCAGATGAGAACAAACGTCTCTATCCCAATGGTCTTCCTCCTTTCAGCATCACTCCGCTGAATCGTCCGGACGAGATGCCTATTTCGGCCGAAGAAATGGCAGAGCAGGTCAAGAACAACTGCATCGCAGTCGTCACAATCGGCCGTATCAGCGGCGAGGGTGCCGACCGCAACAGCAAGGAGTTCTACCTGACAGATGGTGAGCTCGGTCTGCTGAAGCAGGTAAGTGCGGCTTATCATGCCGCAGGTAAGCAGGTAGTGGTACTGCTGAATGTATGCAGCCCTATCGAGACTGCCAGCTGGCGTGATATGGCGGATGCCGTCGTTTGTGCTTTCGAACCGGGACAGGAAACGGGCAACAGTATCGTGGACGTGCTCACGGGCAAGGTGAACCCAAGTGGTCGTCTGCCAATGACATGGGCACTCAAATATGGTGATGCAGCTGCAGATGCCAATTTCCCAAGCGAATATGTATTTGACATGTCAGCCTTCTTCAAGGCATATGCCAATTCCGACAACATGAAGAACGCAGCCGAGGCGAACCAGAAATACGAGGAGCCTAAGCCAATCAAGGACGTCGATTACACCAATTACGACGAGGATATTTGGATGGGTTATCGCTATTTTGACACGAAAAAAGTGGCCGTGGCATATCCTTTCGGTTATGGCCTGAGCTATACGGACTTTGGCTATGAACTGCTCAAGAGCGAGGTTGTCGGCGACAAGTCAAGCGTGACCGTCAAAGTGACCAATACCGGTAAGGTGGCCGGTCGCGAGGTGGTACAAGTGTATGTACATGCAGCCAAGGGAAGCATGGACAAACCTGAAAAGGAACTGCGTGCTTTTGCCAAGACCGGTCTCATACAGCCCGGCCAGAGCGAGGTCGTTACACTTGAGTGGAAAACCGGCGACATGGCTTCGTTCAACACCAAAGCCAATGCATGGGAACTGGCAAAGGGCACCTATACCATTATGGTTGCGCATGACGTGAATGATGTTCGTTGCACCGCTACTGCTAAGGTTGACAAGAAACAATTGTATCCTGTCAACAAATAATTGTCAAATTGTAAATTAGGGCTTTGCCCGTCAAATAGTCAAATGAAGAAGTTTTTTCTATCGCTTGTAGCCCTTGCGGCTATTAGCGTAAGTGCACTTGCACAGCAAGCGCTTTTCAATATGCAGGACCTCACATCGCCTGAGATCAATGCAGATGGAACGGTTACTTTCCGTCTGATTGCGCCAAAGGCAGTCAAAGTCGAGGTGACCGGCGATTTCCTGCCTAAGCAGGCTATTGAAACTCCGTTCGGCCTGTTTGAGGTGGATGGAACGGCAGACCTCAAGGAAGAGAATGGTGTGTGGACTTATACCACCACCGAAGCGCTGGCCCCTGAACTTTACAGCTATAAGTTCAAAGTGGATGGTCAGGATTTCCTCGATCCAAGCAACGTTTATCGCAACCGCGATATCGTCAGTTTTACCAATATGTTCATTATCAGTAAAGAGAAGGGCGACCTGGGTGACCTGTACAGCGTCAACAACGTGCGTCACGGCAATGTCAGCAAGGTGTGGTACAGCAGTCCTACCCTCGGTACGCAGCGCCGTATGACCGTTTATACTCCTCCTACCTACGAGGATGGTGGCAAGTATCCGGTCCTCTACCTCCAGCATGGTGCGGGTGGTGACGAGAACGCTTGGACCGAATTGGGCCGTGCCGCTCAGATCTGAGATAACCTGGTTGCGGCGGGCATGATCAAGCCTATGAGCGTGGTCATGGCCAACGGTAATGCCAACTGCGATGCAGCTCCCGGCGAATGGCATAAAGGCTTGTATAAACCAGCCTTCATGAGCCATATGGAGAGCGAGCCAAAGGCCACTACCGAAGAGGCTTACAAGGACGTGATGGCCTATGTCGAGAACCACTATCGTGTGCTCAAGGGTAAAAAGAACACCGCTATCTGCGGTCTGTCTATGGGTGGTTATCACAGCTACATGATCTCCAAACTCTATCCCGGCAAGTTCGACTATATAGGTCTTTTCTCAGCTGCTCTTGAAATGGGACAAAGCCCTTATGGCAACGATATGAAGGCAGCCATTGAGAACAATCCGGCGCTGGAGGAGCAACTCAAAACGCTCTTCGCTACCAATCCAAAGCTCTACTGGATAGCTATCGGACGAACCGATTTCCTCTATGAGCAGAACACGACCTATCGTGCCTATCTGGATAGCAAGAAGTACCCATACGAGTATTTCGAAACCGGCGAAGGTCATATCTGGAAGAACTGGCGTATCTACCTCGTTGAGTTCACGCAGAAACTCTTCAAGTAATCTCTCATCAGGGATGTGCCTCTATCCATAGGGTAGGGTACGTCCCTGATTCGCCCTCCGGGGATGTTAATTGGTAAGGCCGCTTAGCTCTTCGGGCGCGGCCTATAGTACCATGATTTTAATTCATTAAAATGATGAAAAAGCTCTTTTCCTTTCTTTTGTTAGCAGTGGCCTTGGTTGGCTCTGCCAGCGCTCAGTGGTTTCGTATTCCCACCCCTAACGACACGCTCCAATCGGTACGCGTGGGCGCCAATGGTGAAGTAACGTATAGTATTTATGCGCCTAAGGCGCGTCAGGTCTCTTTGGCCGGTGATGCCATGCCTTGGGGCGCTCAGGTGAAAGCCGTCGAGCATCCCAATGGGGTGTGGACAATCACGGTTCCCAATGTGGTTCCCGGCGTTTATCGGTATCATTTTGTGGTCGATGGCATCGAAGTATATGACCCCAAAGCACCCGAGACAAGTCAATTGACGGCTTGCGCGATGGTTGCTCCTAAGGGAGATGAGTTCTTTGCTTATCGTCCCCATATCGCACATGGGGCAATGGCGGTCCGCAGCTATTGGAGCCGGACACTGGGTTGCACTCGCACCATGCGTGTTTGGACACCTGCAGGCTACGAGAAGTCCTCAGCCAAACTGCCGGTGTTGTATTTGATACACGGCGGTGGTGACACCGACACCAGTTGGCCCGGAGCCGGTGCTGCCGGCAATATCCTCGATAACCTGCTGGTAGAGGGCAAGATCAAACCGATGATCGTGGTGATGCCTAACGGCTCGATTGCCGTTGATGGCGATTTCACCGGTGAGGTGCCTCTGTTTGCGCAGGACATGACCACCGATATCATTCCTTTTGTCGAGGCGAACTATCGAGTCCTGACCGACCGAAAAAATCGTGCAATGGCCGGACTCTCGATGGGTGGAATGGAGACTCTCGAGACTGCGCTCACCCATATCGACCTGTTCAACTACGTATGGGTCCTCAGCTCCAGCTTCAAGCCCGGGTCCGATTTTCATGCCGAGGCCGAACGACTGAATATCTTCAAAAACGCAACGAAAATCAACAAGACATGGGCGAAATTGGTCTTCACCCAAGGTGGCCCTTCCGACATCGCATACCAGAATGGCAAAAACTGCCTCAAAGAGTTTGACGCAGCCGGCATCCGATACGAGTACCACGAGGTCAGCGGTGGGCATAGTTGGGAGGCGTGGCGACAGAACCTCTACGATCTGGCTCAGCAATTGTTCAAATAACCCGTACGCATAATCCCTGTCCTCATATCATGAAAAATCGTTTTCTTTCCCTCATAGGCGCATTGTCAGTTGTTCTGTTAATCGCCTCGTGCAGCCACACTCCTGAGAACCCGGTTCTCTCTATTGAGGGTGGACAAATACAAGGCGTGCTTTGTGGACAAAGCCTTGTGTATAAAGGTGTACCTTATGCCGCCCCACCGGTGGGCGCCTTGCGATGGCGTGCTCCTCAGCCCGTAGTCGCTTGGGATAGCGTGATGGCATGTGACCATTTCCTCAATGCGGCTCCTCAAGGGGCTCATAATCCCGATGATGGCAATTATGGCACCGAGTTCTTTCCGGAGGATGCTCCTTTTAGCGAGGATTGCCTGCATCTGAACATATGGACTCCCCAGCATGCTGCCGGTCATCCCGAAAAGAAACTGCCGGTGGCGCTATGGATTCATGGTGGCGCCTATTCGGCCGGATGGAGTTTTGAGATGGAAATGGATGGCGAAGCCTGGGCCGAGCGCGATGTCATCCTGGTGACAGCCAACTATCGTTTGGGCGTTTTGGGCTATCTCAGTCATCCGTTGCTTACGGCCGAGAGTGGCACAAGTGGAAATTATGGTTTGATGGATCAAATAGCCGCCCTGAAGTGGATCAAACGCAATATCGATCAATTTGGTGGTGATCCGGAGAACGTGATGATCTTTGGTCAGAGTGCCGGTGGGGGCAGTATTCGCTGCATGGTGATGTCGCCCGAGAGCAAGGACCTCATTTCCGGCGCCATCGTGATGAGTGCCGGTGGACTGAACGGACGACTGCGTGAAGCAGCCGATCAGGCAACTGTCGATGCACAGGGGCAGGCAATCATGGAACTCAGCGGCTATACCACGCTTGAGCAGATGCGAAGCGCATCGTTTGAAGAACTGCAGGCGGCCCTTGACCGCTATGCGACAGAAAACCACACTTGGGTCATGCTGGCTCCACATATCGATGGTCACTTGTTGACCGAGACCTTTGATGAAGCTGCATATGGTGACCGTCTGGCTAAGGTGCCCATGCTGTTTGGCTCGGTAGCCGATGATATGGCGGGACTGAATACCGGCTTCCAAGAACTGGCGCAACTACGTGAGACTCAGGGCAATGCACCTACCTATATCTATTATTTCGATGCAGCTGCGCCCGAGGATGGACGTCCATGTCTGCATGGGTCGTTCCACAGCTCCGAACTGTGGTACGTCTTCCGTACGCTGGAGCGTTCCTGGCGTCCATATGATCAGGCAGATAAAATGCTCTCGGAACGTATGGTCGATTACTGGACCAATATGGCCAAGACGGGCAACCCCAATGCTCCGGGTCAGGCTGATTGGCTGCCTGCTACGGCCAATCAACCCTATGTTCAGACGCTCGAACGACAATAGTATCTATTAGACTTGTTAATAATAAATTATAATCATCATGAAAAAGCTATTTTCTATCGTTGCAACCCTCCTGCTCATGGCTGGTGCTGCCAGTGCACAGGAATTGTCTAATTTTAACTTCGGTCGTGGCCCACAGCTGGTATCACCTGAACTCAAGGGTGACAGCGTGACATTCCGCCTCAATGCAAACTATGCTACTGTCGTAAACATCTGTGGCGCGTGGATGGAGAATCCATGGGGTGCGGGTGAACCGATGCACAAGGGTCTGAATGGTGTGTGGGAATATACCATCGCCACTCCGGCGCCGGAAATCTACACCTATTGGTTCGTAGTAGATGGCGTCAAGACGGCTGACCCATTGAACGTGTTCGTACAGCGCGATGGCAGCAATTACCTGAATATGTTGCTCGTTCCAGGCGAGCGTACCGAAAACTACGGCGAGGCTACCAAGCATGGTACCGTATCGCATCGTTGGTACACCAGCTCGATTCTGGGTCTGAACCGTCGTCTGACCGTCTATACGCCTTATGGCTACGAGGAGAACCCCAAGAAGAAGTATCCTGTGCTCTACCTGCTCCATGGTGCCGGTGGTGATGAGGAGGCATGGAGTTCGATGGGTCGTGCGGCTCAGATACTCGATAACCTGATTGAGAAAGGTTTGGCTGAACCTATGATCTGCGTTATGCCTAATGGTAACCCCAATCAGGCTGCTGCTCAAACGCTCGGCTTGCCTCAGGGCGAGTTCGACTGGCGTAAACCGGAGAATCGTACGCTCTACGTACGCAGCCTCTGTGAGGAGATTGTGCCATTTATTGAGAAGAACTACCATGCAGATGCCAAGCCTGCCAAGCGCGCAATAGCAGGCCTTTCGATGGGTGGAGGCCATACCATACAAGCTTCTACCCTCTATCCTGCTATGTTCGACTATATCTGCCCACTGTCTGCTGCCGGAGCTATGACGGCTGAAGACGTCGCTAAACTCAAGAAGGCCGGTGTCAAGCTCTATTGGCTCGCTTGTGGCAATACCGATTTCCTCTGGCAGGGGGCGCTGGATTTGAAGAAAGTGCTCGAGGAAGGACAGATGGACAATTTCGAATTCTATGAGTCTGAAGGTGGTCATGTGTGGAGCAACTGGCGACTCTATCTGAACACGTTTGCTCAGAAACTATTCAAGTAATTCTGCTTTTGACATATTGTCTTTGGTGAGATAATCAAATAGTCAAATTATTTATATCAGGAGATCAGGTACACTTTGCGGCTTCTGCTGCAGACATCCGTCTGACTGCTAATCATAAGGTAGGAAAGGCGCAGAGCTTCGCTGTCAGCGAGCACGCTTGTGCGCCCAAACTGAAATAATGTTTTATCCATCAATCAGTAAAACATGAAACGAATAATCGTAAACTATAAACTGCTCGTTATTATTATGGCTCTCGTGGGTCTGGCTTCGTGCCAGACCCGTACTGAGTTGGGGTTGCAGGTAACAACCCAGCAGGGCGTGATAGAGGGTATAGCTGATGAGGCAAATACCATCAAGATGTATCTGGGTGTACCTTTTGCTGCGGCTCCCGTAGGTGATTTGCGTTGGGTGGCTCCACAACCGGCACCCGTCTGGGAGGGGGTACGTGATGCCAAGGCGTTTGGTTGCGACCCCATGCAGAAAGCCGTCTTTGGTGATATGGCATTCCGTGGTCCTCACAACGACGAGGATTGTCTTTATTTGAATATTTGGACACCTGCTCACTACACCGATGAGGGGCTGCCTGTGCTTATCTATTTCAATGGTGGCGGCCTTGTCGCCGGTTCGGGTTCAGAACCTCGCTACGATGGCGCAGCCTTGGCGCGTAAGGGCGTTATCACCATCACTGCCAACTATCGCGAGGGCGTGTTTGGTAACATGGCTTTGGCAGAACTTACGGCCGAGTCTCCTTACCACGGCAGTGGCAACTACAGTTTCATGGACCAGGCTGCTGCCATCCAATGGACTGTTGACAACATTGCCGCCTTCGGTGGTGACCCTAAGCGCATCACCATCGTGGGTGAGTCTGCCGGTTCGTTCTCTGTCTCTGTGCTGATGTGCTCGCCTATGTCGCGCGGCAATATCGCCGGAGCCATGCTTTCGTCAGGCGCTTATGCACTCACACGCAAGGCGATTTCGCAGGAGCAGGCCGAAGCTATGGGTAAGGCTGCACTTGAGAAAGCCGGTATTCAGTCGCTACAGGAAGCTCGTGCGCTGAGCGCAGAGGAACTCCTTAATCGTGTCGAGGGACTGAACATGCGTGGCCTCGTAATCGATAATCATTTCTTCTGCGAGGATGTGACCGAGACGTTTGCCAAGTGTGAACAGGCACAAGTACCTCTGTTGGCCGGTTGGAACTCACAAGAGGGCCATCCTCTTCAGTACCTCGGTGGCAACGAGCCTACTGTCGAGAACCTTAAGAACGGTCTTCGTCCTCAACTCATGGACATGACTGACGAGATTTTTGAAGCGTATGGCATTCTTACTGACGAGGATGTGTTTAGCCAGAAGGCCAATGACCTGTGTGGCGATCTCTTTACCGGTTTCTGCACATGGTATTTCTCTCGTTTGCATGCAGATACAGGTATGCCGGTCTATCGGTACAAGTACAACCACGCGCGTCCTGCTATGTCGGCTAAGATGGCAGGAAAGACAGCTGCGCTGGCTGGTGGTGTCAAGGAGCAAACCGAGGCGGAGAAAAAAATGCAGGAGCTCTATGCAAAGTTCACCTCGGGTGCTGTTCACTCAGCTGATATCGAGTATGCGATGGGCAACCTCCAGACCAATGAGTTCTATGAGTGGAACGAAGATGACTACGCTATCTCGGACCTCTTCCTCTCCTATTATGCCAATTTCTGCAAGACAGGCAATCCTAATGGCGAGGGCCTTCCTCAGTGGGATTCGATGACGGGTGCAGAGGTCGCTCCGGTTATGCAAATCGATGTGCATAGTATGCAGGTGGCCAATCCGGCAGTTGAGCATGCTTACAGCTTGCTACAACAACTCTACAGCAGATAATCTCATATCCAACAGAGAACCGTGTGCCTCATGCATTTTTTATGAGGTGATTCGGTTGTTTGTTCTACATACAAAAGGGGGTGGTGTTATGGCCACCCCTGTTTTGTTTATA
>JAKSNQ010000042.1 GCA_024399615.1 Paludibacteraceae bacterium
ACCGCGAGCCGGACGAGAAGTCTGCTAATCCGGATTTGATAAACCGTTGTCGCTCGTTGAAAGCTCACCACCAATCCGTAGAAGTGAAACTGGTCCCATTCCATAAATATCCCACATTGCCCGAGACGCACGATTTAGCGCATCAAGCAATGTTAGCACACAGAAAAGCATAAAAAATGCTATTATATTGCATTATTTTTTATATACTGACTTCTAGTGTCAGTTTCTTGTACTAATTTTGCACTCGAAATCAGAAACCACTGCCCAACGTCGAGCACGTTTTCCCTGATTTTCTGCAAAATCATGTTACTCAAGAAGAAAAAAGTAGAGTTCCTGAATGCAAATTTGGCTGGATTTGAGCATTACGACGGTTATTCCGTACTGCCACAGATGAAAGTGGGAGACGAGTTGTTTATGGTTCGTGAGGACGAGAACAAGCACGACCGTGATGCGATTGCTTTGTTTTACATCCCCAATGAGATGCCTAATGGAGTAGATGTTACGGACATCACCATCCAGACACTCAACGAGCGCAAGGAGTATGAGGAAATGCTTATGCAAGCCGTGCACGTTGGTTATATCCCAGCATCTTGCAATAGCGATTTGGCCAAGTTCTTTGACTTCGGGCATGGTGACATTTTCGAGTGCCGCATCTCGGCTATTCGTCCGGACGAGCACCCCAATCAGCAAATCAAGATTCGTGTCAACTTATTACGTAATTAAATATGTTAGGGGCAATCATTGGAGATATTGTCGGTAGCCGCTTTGAGTTTAACCCGACCAACGACTATAACTTTGAACTTTTTACGCCGGAGTGTAGTTTTACGGATGACACCATCTGTACGATTGCTGTGGCCGATGCGATGCTCCATCATAAGGATTACGGGCAGACCATCCACGAATGGTGCCGTCGCTATCCTAATCCAATGGGAGGTTATGGTGGCAGCTTTCGTAAGTGGGTGATGAGTGACTATCCACAGCCATACAATAGTTTTGGTAATGGTGCTGCAATGCGTGTGAGTGCACTCGGGTGGTTACCTAATGCTATAGGTGCTTCCTATGCAGTAGAGAAAGCCACCGAGTGTACACATAATCACCCTGAAGGAATAAAAGGTGCAATGACGGTTGCACGTGCTATCCATGATTGCTTGCAGATGCATGGTCTTGTTGATCATATCAACCGCGATACCATCTTGGAGGAAGGCTTGAAGACGGCATTGGAGTATTCCGGCTATGATATCAATATAGATATAAATAAGGTACAGAACCGATTCGACGAGACTTGTCAAGGCACCGTACCTGTTGCGCTTTGGATTATTACCGAAAGCCATTCTTTCGAAGATGCCATCCGCAAAGCTGTATCGCTGGGTGCTGACGCTGATACGCTTGGTGCCATTGTTGGCGGTATTGCCGAAGCAATTTGGGGTATTCCCGAATGGATGAAAAAGAAGGCTATCAAGTATCTTCCTGATGAAATGCGCGAGATACTGAATGAGTTCCGAAAAACATCTGTTTGGCATCTGACAAAAACTGTAAAGGAAGAGCAGGCGAAGCAAGAAGCAGAAGAGCTGGACCAATTTATGGCTATCATGTTTTGGAAACTTTCGTTAGGTAATCCTAATGTCGCAATGGGGTTAGCTCCATCTCCCGAGCAGCCTTCCACTCCTGCTACTGCTGATATGTGGCCAGATGCAGAGAAAATGCCAAAGAAGGATATCACATCCTACAAACTAAATATGTCTCTGACTTTAGAGCAAGTTGCAAAGCTGCGCATGGGACATATTCCTGCTGCACAGGAAGACCATTGGTTTATGTATATGGACGGTCAGTATATTCGCTACTATCGCAGTTGGACAGGCATGTGTGCTTTTGAGGCGCACTATATCTGCGCGGATGGTACCTACACGATAGACATTCTCCGAATCAACCATCAATTGGCAGAGTTTGGTGTCAATGGTGATCAGGCTGGTTTGGCATTGTTTAAATATTTGATTGCTGCAGAAACTGGTGAGGATGCCGAGCAAGCATGGCAAGACTATCTGGCAGCATGGACAAAGTTGTACCTAAAATATAAGAAGTAATATGGATAGAAGAACATACTTAATATCTGTCTTTGACGATACCCTCCAGCAGATAGAGGGCAGTTTGACCCTTCGTCAAGCGCTGAAGCAGTCTGTTACGGCACAAACAATGATTCCGGAGACGACTGCCTTGTCATCACCGGAACCCATATACAATGCGCCTGCTGAAGTGTTGGTTACACACAATCGTTCCTTCGAAGCTGCTGCACAATATGCTGAGCAGAAGGTGTGTGTGTTGAACTTCGCTTCTGCCAGCAATCCCGGCGGCGGTGTGACGCATGGATCGTCTGCACAAGAAGAATGCTTGTGCCGTTGCTCTACACTCTATAATTGCCTTAATACTCGCGACATGTGGAATCGGTTCTACACGCCGCATCGTCGTTCCGGCAATCCGTTGCACAACGATGACATTATCTACACGCCCGACGTGCAAGTTATCAAGGATGATGATTACTATCTGCTTGATGTTCCGTTTTCTGTGGATGTCATTACATGTGCTGCACCGAACTTGCGTGAGCGCCCCTCTAATTCGTATAATCCCGGAGAGGGCGAGTCGGTTCATATCACGCCTGCCGAACTCCAAGCTATCCACGAGCGCCGTGCACGCCGTATATTATCTGTCGCAGCTCAGCATGGCGTTGAGGTGTTGATACTCGGAGCCTTTGGTTGTGGTGCCTTCATGAATGATCCCATGGTGGTGGCACAGGCGTACAAGAATGTGTTGCCGGACTTCCTGCATCACTTCCGTACGATTGAGTTCGCTATCTATTGCCGACCGGCTGACGATAGCAACTACCGTGCATTCAAGGCTGCATTCGCATAATTTGTCATATACGCACGTAGCCGCACATCAGAGGGGTGGGAGACCCACGGCCGACCCACGGGAGAACCACGAGTAATTTGACAATTTGACTATTGACAATTTGACTATTAACTATTAACGTTGTGGACGGACGATTTGACAATTTGACTATTGACAATTTGACTATTAACGTTGTGGACCAATTGACGGACAGAGCCCTAATCCTGTAGGCAAGCTAATCTAAACGAGTATGTATCTAATTTGACTGCGTGCAATGCCCTAATTTGACTACGTGCAAGACTCTATCTTTCAGCTTTTCGGGTTGCTCATGTTTGGTATTATCCTTTACGTGGCTCTCCGTAGTTACATGAGAAAGTAACCCTAAAGTGCAGAATTTTGCAGAATTCTGTTGAAATATTTGCTATTTTGAAAAAAAAACTGTACCTTTGTAGGCCTTTGTGCAGACTGCACCCTCATACCGAGGATATGGGAAGGCAAAAAAAAGTGGGGCACGCAGCTTCTTAATAGAAAACAAAAACCCCGTCAATTACAGAGTAATCAACGGGGTGGAGCCACTAGCCGGACTCGAACCGGCGACCCACGCATTACGAATGCGTTGCTCTACCAACTGAGCCATAGTGGCGGCAGAGCGCTCCCATAAAAAGAAAAGCATCAGTCCAATGCGTAAGCCCTTTTCACGAAAGCGGCTGCAAAGGTACTACTTTTTTTTGACATAACAAAATAAAAAGTGCATTTTATTAGAAAAAAATAATAAATCAAACAAAAAAAGCGATGCAAAGCCGGCGGAAAAGAATATTAGTCGGGATATGTTCCATCATGTCGAGCCTGCTCATGAGTCATGCTGAGCAGTTGGTCGTGACGGTAGAGAGTTACAACTCGGCAGTCGTGGCAGGTGATGTGCCGGATGGTCTACAAGTCCGGTATCAGCAGGTGCAGGAAACGCATCGCAAGAGTCAGTTGACGGCCGGCGAACAGGCGATACTGCAGATAGATGGCATCGGACAAATAATGCCGGACAGCGTAAAACTGATGATGCACAGCAACACGAGTTCGGGGGCAGGCAGCATGACGATGACGATAGACGGACGAACGGTGTGGAGCATTGAAAATCAGTGGTTTGATGAGGACGGATGGTATGGCAACTATAGCAGAGAATATGTACCAATCGTACACGAACTGCACGAGGCAGGTGACCTGCTGGAAATGGTCATCACCAGCACAGAGAACTCGCTATATTTCCAGCAATTGACCCTATACTATTCGCCCGCTCCGCGCGAAGCATATACTGTCCATTTTGACTGTTATGATCCATTGCAGGTGTTTCACGCCATGACCGAATCTGCACCCGGGGCAGGTATCGTGTTACCCGGTTTTTCGAGTCCGAATAACCAATGGGTAGCGTTGGGTTGGACCAGCCATCCCATGCCGGAAAACACCGACGAATTACCCGAATATGTAGCGCCGCATACTATCTATTATCCTCATGAGAATTGTCGATTGTACGCTCTGTATGCCCATTCGGAGGCCGTGTATCAGGTAGCGCAGATGGAGCGATATGATGCGGAAATGGAGGGAGATAGAGAATATGTGATAGCCGCCGGACAACCATATAATGTGATGGCCTCATCGGCAGTAATGAATCAAAAGATTGCTTGCGAAAAATGCGACATAGAGTCGGCTGACAACTCGTATCTTTCGCTTCCATACGTGCCAATACAAGCGAGATACCACATACAGACGGCAGGTGACAGTATGCTGATAAAACACATGCAATCAGACACTTATGTTGGATACCGGCATTCCGCATCAACCAACTATCTAACCGATAAGCCGACCTGCTGGAGATGGGTGGAAGGTGCGCATCACTCGCTATGGCTATATCACGACAAAGGAGCAGAGTATGCCCATTTCCTCTTCCCGACCTTCGTATCTCAGACGCAACCCGATTCCATCGAAATGGCAGACTGTCGCTATCTGTGGCAATCCACGATGGGGGAAGGTCTGTTGCTGTTTGACGTTACGGAGATTCCCCATCAGCCTCAGGAAGCCATCTACACGACCCATCCGACAGGCACGGAACTGCCCGAAGTGAATGCAGTTCTACATGACTCGGTCGACTGGACACAAGAGATTAGCGTCTATTCGACAGACGGTAGAAAAGTTGCCAATGGAGTAGGGAACAAGTTGAATTTACCACCCGGACTATGGATCATTTGCCAAGACAATACTAAAAAAATGCTGTTTTTAAAAAAAAAATGAATGGTATTTTTGCATATGTTGCAAAAAAATCGTACCTTTGCAGCACCATAATCGAAACAACAAAAAAATAATTATACTAACCCCCTAAAATTACCACTATGTTATCTACTATTCTCTACGTATTAGGTATCGTTTGCGCCGTATGGTGCGTGTTGGACATCTTCAAAACCGCTAAATGCAGTCTGCTGCTGAAGATCGTATGGTCGGTTGTGGTGCTGTTCTTCTCATGGATCGGTTTTGCTGTATATTACTTCCTGCTCAGAGGCAAAATCTAAATTCCCAAAGCCGCCATATCACTCGTTGGTTATGGCGGCTTATTGTGTCCGGTTACCAATTACCATACGCCCCAAAGGGGCTTACCAATTAACATGCGCTGTAGGGGCGGAACAGATAACGGGTGTCTGATTAGACCAACCCTCAAAACACAATAAAAGCATGATAAAAAAACAGTTAGGCCAAGAAAGTTGGCAGTCTCGACTTCGCGTTTGGGCGATAACAGTATCCATCATATGCGTCGCATTCTCAAGTGCAGCAGCGGAGAGTCTGCTGACCGAGACAGAAGTGACGCAAGGTCGAATAAAAGGCGAAATACGCGAAGGATATGCGTTTTATCGTGCGATACCCTACGCAGAAGCTCCCATTGGGGCACTTCGCTGGAAGGCTCCGGTGGCCAAACAGCCCTGGGCGGGCGTATATTTCGCCAATAGTTACGGTTGCCGTCCTCCTCAGCCCATCGACCCCAATCAACCGGCAGAATCGCCATTGGGCGAAGATTGTCTGTATCTGTCGGTCCAGACTCCGGCAAAGACGGTTAACGACCGACTGCCTGTGTTTGTGATGATACATGGTGGGGCATTCCTGACGGGCTCCTATGCCGGCGAACAGGCGAATTTTGTCCGCGAAGGCATCGTGTACGTAAGCGTTGAGTATCGCCTGGGTGCGCTGGGCTTCATGTCACACCCCGAATTGAGTAAAGAGTCGGGTAGAGGTGTGTCGGGCAACTATGGCCTGATGGACCAAATCATGGCCTTACAATGGATTCACGACAACATTTCCGCCTTTGGCGGCGACCCCACAAACGTAACGATAGCCGGCGAATCTGCCGGGGGCATCTCCGTCAGCATCCTATGTGCCTCTCCGCTATGTAAGGGCCTGTTTCAGCATGCCATAAGCGAAAGTGGCGGTTCGTTTTGGCCGGTATCTACTTCGCGAAGGGGTAACACGGCCATGTGTACTGCGCAGTCGGCAGAGCAGGTGGGACTAGACTTTCAGAAACGACTGCATGCCAAAAACATAAAAGCATTACGCAAAATCGACTGGCAAACTATCGTGGACAGCACTCGCATGGAGGCCTTTTGGCCCGTTGTGGATGGGTACGTAATAACCGATGACCAATATAAATTATACGAAAGAGGGGAATATAATGACGTGGATGTACTCATCGGCACCAATTCGGACGAGGGTTGGCTCTTTACCGGTCCATATCCGGTGGAGGCATACGAAGCACGTATCCGCGAAACGTATGGGGAATGGGCCAATCAGGTGCTGGCTCTATACCCCGCAAGTACTCCGGAGGAAGTGAGGGGTGCTTCGGCGAACATCTTCCGCGACGGCACCTTCGCATGGGGCACGTATGCGTGGGCAAACCTGCAGAGCCGTACGGGCAAAAAGAACGTGTATTTGTACTATTTCGACCAGAGTTCGGATAATATGTTTATGAAATCACCCCGCGGCGCAAACCATGTGGCGGAAATGGCCTTCATCTACGATTGGCACATGGCTCCATTTACGCCGGTAGAAGCACGTATGTCCGAGATTATGACCCGGTATTGGATCAATTTCTGCAAGACGGGCAATCCAAATGGTGAGTGGTTGCCATATTGGCCCAACTATGTGCAAGGCGAGGCTACGGTCATGACTATGCATCAGGGCTTCCAAGTTACGCCTGTGCCCAATCAGAAAGAGATGGATCTGTTTGAGGCCTATTTCCAACACGTGCGCCAATAAAAATTCAGGTGGCAAAAGCCCCCACAAGAGACCTACATCCGGTCTTCATCCGGTCTTCAATAGTCTCACAAAAGGGGTAAATAACGAAAAAATACTCCAAAATAGGCTATCCATCACCCAAACACTTGCTCATGTCAAAAAAAAGCAGTATCTTTGCACGCAAAGATTATGGGTATGCTTACTACAAATAACGCAATGGAATCAGAACGATATAACGGTTGCATGGCCAAGCGCATCAAAACCATCCTGCTGGTATGCAATAATTACGACAATTTTGCCTTGGCAGAAGATGGGCGTATAGACGTGCAGATCGCACAGGACTACATGGAGTTGAATCTGAGCAATCCGCCCAGCATCACTCGTGCCGAGACGCCGGAAGATGCCTTGGAGATGGTTCGCGCAGGTCAGCAATATGATCTGGTAATCACGATGTACAGCGCCGGTACCCTGGCCGTACAGGATTTCGCAGCTCAAATGAAACAGCTGCAACCCGAGGCGCCGTTTGTGTTGCTGTCGAGCTTCAGTCGCGAGTTGCTGAACAAACTGCACTTGCGTCGCTCTCCCGACATTGACTATTTCTTCTGCTGGAACAGTTCGGCCGATCTGATTATAGCCATCATCAAGTTGATAGAGGATCGTATGAACGCGGAGCAAGACATATTGGAAGCCGGCGTACGTGCGATCATCCTGGTGGAAGACTCCGTTCGCTACTACTCAACCTATCTGCCGGTACTATACAAACTCATCCTTCAGCAGAATGCCGAAGCCGTCCGCGATGCGCTGAACGAGAAGCAGCAGTTGATGCGTAAGCGCGCTCGTCCGAAAGTGCTGATGGCAACGTGTTATGACGAGGCAGAAGAACTGTACTGGCGATATAAGCACAATATTTTGGGCGTGATTTCAGACGTGGGATTTGTGCAGCACAAAAACGACTTGCCCGAGGCAGAAGATCTGGAGGCCGGCGTTCGGTTGTGTGAGATGATACGCAACGATAACCCGACAATGCCGATCCTGATGCAGAGTTCACAAGAGTCGATGCGAGAGGTTGCCGACCGACTGAACGTAGGTTTCATCGTGAAGAAATCCAAGGCGCTAACCCACGAGTTGTCAGACTATATAGTACGTCATTTTGGCTTTGGCGACTTTGTTGTAACGAACGAGGAAACGGGTGAGATAGTGGCGCGCGCAAGTGATTTGGAAGGCGTAGAACGCATCCTTCGCACCATATCTGTCAGCGAATATTTTCGTCTGGCAACCAATAACTACATTTCCAAGTGGCTGTTCGGCCGCGGTCTGTTTGCCATAGGAAAGCAGGTTAAGGCCCACAATACGACGGCAGATAATGTGGAAAAGGGTAGGCAGGAGATCGTGAAGATGCTGCATGACTATCGCATTCATCAGGCGCTAGGCGTGGTTGCAACATTCAACAAAGATACATTTAACGACGCCATCTGGTTCAGTCGCTTGGGTTCATCGTCGTTGGGTGGAAAGGCTCGTGGTTTGGCTTTTCTGAATCATGCATTACAGCAGCGTGACCTATACAAGGCTTGGGATGGCATACGTGTATTGGTCCCTCGTACGCTGGTCATCACCACAGAATATTTTGACCGCTTCATCGCAGAAAATGGTCTGCAATATGTAATCAACGCAGAACTGCAAGACGAAGATGTGCTACAGGAGTTTGTTGCGTCCCGTCTGCCGGACGAACTCGTAGATGCGCTTCGCGCATTTATCCGCGTCAGCCATAAACCGATGGCTATCCGTTCCAGCAGCAAGTTGGAGGACAACTACTACCAACCATTTGCGGGGGTCTATTCCACCTACATGGTACCTCATGTAGATAACGAAGATCAGATGATTCGCCTGCTGGGTAAAGCCATAAAACAGGTGTATGCCAGCGTTTTCTTCGCGGGTTCGAGAGGCTATATCACCAGTAGTGGAAACGTGATTTCGGAAGAAAAAATGGCGCTTGTGATTCAGGAAGTATGTGGTGCAGAACAGGCAGGTTACTACCTGCCGACGCTGAGTGGCGTAGCGCGAAGTGTGAATTTTTATCCCGTGGGATATGAGAAGGCTGAGGATGGCATCGTGAAAATGGCCTTCGGCTTGGGTAAGGCCGTAGTAGATGGTGAACAGGTACTTCGCTTTTCTCCCCGCTATCCAAAGCACGTGATGCAAACCAGCACTCCAGACTTGGCTATGCGCGAGACTCAACAGACTGTTTTGGCCCTGGACCTCAGACCGGAGCAATTTCGTACATCGACCAACGATGCCGTGAACTTGGCTCGACTGACGTTACCCGAGTGTGAGAAGTTGCCCATGTTGAAGAAAGTGGCCAGTACCTTTGATATGCAGAACTTCCGGATGGTGGATAGTTGTGCACCACAAGGACCACGTTACATCACTTTTGCACCTATTTTAAAATATAAAACCTATCCCATTGCCGATATCCTAAGCAGCCTGCTGGAGATAGCCGTGGAGGAAATGAAATGTCCGGTTGAGCTTGAATTTGCTGCAGACCTGACGCGTGAGCCAGCCATGTTTCATGTGCTGCAGATTCGTCCAATCTCGGCGGACAGTTTGCGTGCACAGGTAGATTGGGATAAGGTAGATACGGACCAACCGCTTTTGACCAGCGGGAATGCACTTGGCATAGGCGAAGTCAATGAGGTATGCGACATTATCTATCTTCGCCAAGAAAATTTTGACGTATTGAAAACACAAGAGATGGCAACTGTGATTCGCAAACTGAATGCCGAGATGCGCAGTTCCGGACGTGGTTATGTACTGATAGGTTATGGCCGCTGGGGCTCGAGTATTTCGAGTTTGGGTGTGCCGGTACAATGGTCTGACATCAGCGAGGCACGTGCTATCGTGGAGTGCTGCTTGGAGAATTTCCGCGTCGATCCGTCGCAAGGCAGCCATTTCTTCCAGAACCTGACCTCGTTCAACGTTGGGTATATCAACGTAGATCCGTTTGCACGTCGCGACAGCGACAGTTTCGATCAGGAACAGCTGGACAAACTGCCTGCCGAATATGAGGACCAGTTTGTGCGTCACGTGCGACTGTCTCAACCATTGCGCATGTATATCGATGGATTTAAGAATAAGGCCTTCATCGGTTTCTGAAGGCAGACCTCGAAAATAGTAAATAGTAAAATTGTCAAATAGTAAAATAGCAAAAATAGTCTATGGCACAAAACACAAACGGAGAAGATAAAAAAATCATCTTTTCGATGGTGGGCGTGAGTAAGAGTTTTTCACCCCAAAAACGCGTATTGAATAACATCTATCTAAGTTTTTTCTATGGCGCAAAGATAGGTATCATAGGCCTGAATGGCGCAGGTAAATCTACGCTACTGAAGATAATAGCCGGTATTGAGAAAAACTACGAAGGCAATGTGGTTTTCTCGCCCGGTTATAGCGTTGGTTACCTGGAACAGGACCCCAAATTAGACCCCGGCAAGACCGTCAAAGAGGTTGTACAAGAAGGTGTGCAACCCATCGTGGATGCGTTAACCGAATATGAGGAGATCAACCAAAAGTTCGGCCTGCCCGAGTACTATGAGGATCCAGACAAGATGGATGCGCTCTTTACCCGTCAGGGCGAGCTGCAGGACATTATAGATGCCACCGATGCATGGAATCTTGACAGCCGCTTGGAGCGTGCGATGGATGCCCTTCGTTGTCCTGCTGATGATGCGCGAGTGGAGAACCTGTCGGGTGGTGAGCGCCGTCGTGTAGCACTATGTCGTCTGCTATTGCAGCAACCCGATATTCTGTTGCTTGACGAGCCAACCAACCACTTGGATGCCGAGTCGATCGACTGGTTAGAGCAGCATCTGCAACAATATGCGGGAACAGTTATCTGCATCACACACGACCGTTATTTTTTGGACAACGTGGCCGGCTGGATTCTGGAACTGGACCGTGGCGAAGGTATCCCCTGGCAAGGCAACTACTCCAGTTGGCTGGAGCAGAAGACCACACGCATGGCGATGGAGGAGAAGCAGGCCAGCAAGCGCCGCAAGACCCTGGAGCGCGAGTTGGAGTGGGTGCGCATGGCTCCTAAAGCTCGTCAAGCCAAGTCGAAAGCCCGTTTGGGTGCATATGACAAAATGCTGAACGAGGAGCAGAAAGAACGAGAAGAGAAACTCGAAATATTCATCCCTAATGGTCCACGTCTGGGAAACAAAGTCATCAACGCTGTGGATGTAGCCAAGGCATTTGGCGAGCGTCAATTGTTCGAGGGCATGAACTTCATGTTGCCCCCGAATGGAATCGTAGGTGTCATCGGTCCTAATGGTGCCGGTAAGACCACCTTGTTCCGTATGATTATGGGTCAGGAGTCTGTGGATAAGGGTGTCTTCGAGGTAGGCGAAACCGTCAAAGTAGGTTATGTGGATCAGATTCACTCGGGCATCGATCCAAACAAGACCGTGTTTGAGACCATCTCGGGCGGTACGGAGTTCATACGCGTAGGCGGAAAAGAAATCAATGCCCGCGCTTATCTGAGTCGCTTCAATTTTACGGGTGCGGATCAGGAGAAGAAATGTGGTGTATTGTCCGGCGGCGAGCGTAATCGTCTTCATTTAGCCCTGACACTCAAGTCTGAAGCGAATGTTCTGTTGCTCGACGAACCTACCAATGATATCGATGTAAACACCCTTCGCGCCTTGGAGGAAGGCTTGGAGAACTTCGCCGGATGTGCCGTGGTCATCAGCCACGACCGTTGGTTCTTGGATCGTATTTGCACGCATATCCTCGCATATGAAGGCGACGGACAAGTGTTCTGGTATGAGGGCTCGTATTCCGATTATGAAGCCAATAAACGAATGCGCTTGGGCGACGAGGCAGCCGAACCTAAGCGTGTTCGCTATCGCGGATTGTAATATATTATAAAGTAAACAGATTGTTTATAAAAAAACAAATATGCTTTTCAATTCCTTTGCATTTGCACTCTTTCTGCCCATTGTGTTCATACTATATTGGGCACTATTCAACCGAAAGAATGTCGATTTGCGCAACTTGTTTGTGCTAATCGCCAGTTATGTGTTCTATGGTTGGTGGGACTGGAAATTTCTGCTCCTGATAGCCCTGACCAGTTTTGCTTCCTGGGGTACAGGCCTGCTAATTGGCCGCGACGAGCAGTCAGACCGAAATAAGAAGACATGGCTCGTAGTGAACCTTGTACTCAATTTGGGGATCTTGGCCGTATTCAAGTACTACAATTTCTTTGTGGACAGTGTGGTAAGTATGCTCGCTGTCATGGGTGTTGAGCGTGCGCACACGGCCACATTGAACATTATTCTCCCTGTGGGCATTTCGTTCTACACGTTCCAAGCGCTGAGCTATAGCATTGATGTTTATCGCAAACAAGTAGCTCCGACACGCAATTGGCTGCAATTTTTCGCCTTTGTCAGTTTCTTCCCCCAATTGGTGGCCGGTCCTATCGAGCGTGCGAAGAATCTGTTGCCACAGTTCAGCTCCATTCGCAGCATAGATTACCGCACTATGCGTTCCGCATTGTTGCTGATGGCATGGGGATTCTTCAAGAAAATCATGATAGCCGATCGTCTGGCTGTATTTGTAGAAGGCACATTTGACAATGGCGCATCGGGTCTGCCAATGCTGCTTGGTGCCGTTTTCTTTGCGTTTCAATTGTATCTGGATTTCTCGGCCTACTCGGATATCGCCATCGGTACAGCCAAATTGTTTGGTTTTGACCTGATGACCAACTTCCGTCGTCCATATCTGAGTACCTCGTTCAGTAATTTCTGGAAACGTTGGCACATATCGCTCTCATCATGGTTTATGGACTATTTGTATATCCCTCTGGGTGGAAATCGCAAAGGTCAGTTGCGTAAATACGTCAATCTGCTGATTGTCTTTGCTGTCAGCGGTTTATGGCATGGTGCCAGCTGGAACTTCGTCATCTGGGGCGTGCTGAATGTACTTTTCATGATAGCACTTGATCCCGTGATTCGCAAATGGGAGTCGCCAGCCTTGTTGTCACGCGCCGTCAAGTCTGTGCTTATTTTCTCGTGCTATGCTTTGTCGCTGGTCTTTTTCCGTGCAAAAGGATTCGATACAGCCATCACATGCCTCACAAACCTTGGTTTTGACAATGCAGCAGCAATGACTACTTTCGGACTCAATGCCGTAGAACTGAAACTAACAGCCTGGTTGCTGGCCGGACTCATGCTGATAGAAGTACTGGTAGAAAGTTTTGCAGTTCAAAAATCTGCCTACGAAGTTATTGACGCGAGCATTCAGAAGATACCATTCTACGTACGCTGGGCAATCTATATCGCCCTTGTCCTATCTGTGTTGTTTTTCGGTCAATATGGTGGCGGTAATGAACATTCGTTTATTTATTTCCAATTCTAATACAACAGCCAAGTCATGTCAAAGAATAATATAAAGAACTCTCAACCACAGCCTGCGAGTCCTCGTAAGGAGATGAATAAATGGCTGAAATTAGGTTTAAAAGTACTAGTTTTGCTGACAGTCGTATGCACAACGGTTTACTATACCGACAGCCATGAGTACTTCGTGGGTGACCAAACCAACAACCATAGTCAACGCAAATGGCGCTCATTCTACCGATTCGTTGATAAGAAAAAAGACGTGGATGTATTGTGTTTGGGTAACTCTCATGCATCTGCCGGCATCGAACCATACATCATCTCAGCCAACGAGAACTGTTATTGCTTTATCCTGAACACCCCGGGGTCGGGTAGTGTTGATCTGTACTACAACCTGCTCGAGGTGCGCAAGTACACCGCGCGCAAGTTGCTGATTATCGAATCATCGTGCATCGTCGGTCATGGCACGTTGGGCAAAGAATGGGCGAAGATACAAAGTATAGAATCCAAACGCGGTCGTTGGAACCAATTGTCACTCATCCCGCACTATCTCCCCTCCGACGAATGGATGAAAGCCGTTTCACCCACTATTCGCAACCATTCGTTCTTGCTCAAGGATCCTGAACGCATAGCATTCAATCGCAAATTTGTAGGCAAAGAGAAGAATCCCGACAGACAAGCGTTGGATTTGGGGCGTTTCAGTCATGGTAATACCGGTTTGAGTGACAGTATTCTCAGTTTATATGACACCAAGGGTAGTCCATATACACGCGAATATCACATCATCGAAGACGAGACCAAATACTATATTCATCAGATTTACGACCTTTGTCAAGAGCATCATATCCAGTTGCTCTTTGTAACAGTACCTATGTACTATCGTACCTACGAGGCATATGACGAACTATGCCAATTGGAGCAGGAGTTTTTTAACGAACTGCCTGAAGCCCAATGGCTCGACTTGCAGAAAAACTACGATCAGTCGCTCTACACCCGCAAAGCATTCAATAACGAGTTCGGAATGGCGCAACACAATACCTATCTGGGCATGCTGATCAATACCTATTTTATCTGTCAGTATATCGAAGAACACTACCCGGCAATGCTGCCAGACCGATCGGGTGACAAGCGTTGGCTCAACGATTTTTCGCAGGATAACTATTTCCTCAATTCTCGTCAAGTGCCTGATAAACAAGCACTTTTGGCATCGATGATCAACTACTATCTGGCCAATTAAACAGCTGATGGTGATAATCTTGAGCACCCTTCAACCTGTAAATCGACGTGCAATAGATGCTCTTCTAACTGCCTCATGAGACATCGGATATCCATATTGATGCTCGTGCTTGCCTGCGTATTGTGTATGCATGCACGTGAAGACAATAGTCGAGCAAATGTGCCCTTTAATGGACTGATTGTTGATTTGCTTGGGCAACCGATACGCCGTGTGAAGGTGTACAGCTTTGATTCCAATTACAATACCAGTACAGACCGAAAGGGCCAATTTGGCTTGACTAATGTGCAACCAAATGACACATTACATTTGGTGTTTCAGCACCAAACCTACGACATACCTGTAGAAGGTAGAAAAAGCATGCGTATCGTGCTAGGAGACCAGTACGTATTGCAAACGGAAGAGTCAGATGAGTTGGAAAACCTGGGATATGGTTATGTATCTCGACGTGAATCATATAGTTCCTTAAAAGGTGTTAGCGGAGAGTTGATCAGGCGCATGGGGTATGTTCGAATACTGGATGCTTTGCCGGGTTTGTTACCCGGTATAGTAGTCACCACTTCTGCAACAGGAGAACGTACTGTCGCTCTACGAGGCAACAGCAGCCTCATGTGTGATATCACACCACTTTTCATCGTGGATGGTATCGTAGTAAACACCCTTGATATCGTCAATATACAAGAGGTTGAATCGGTGGAGATCATGAGGGATGCTTTTATCTATGGTGTTCGTGGTGCCAACGGAGCCATTCTCGTCACTACTCGTCGTGGAAATGCAAAATGAACAGCAGCTTGCCAATAGAGATTGCTATCGTTGGCAGGGTAGGTATGGTTTGCATATCGCAGCTCATTCTGCATTGGGATTTAACGGATATATGCGTAATGTCTCGAAGGACAAAACCCGCATGATGATCGCTATGTACAGCCGGAGATTGAGCGAATCGAAGGAGTTTTGATTAATACATAAGGAAAATGAAACGCCTATTATATATATTGATGATGACGTTGCTGCCGATGGTGGCAAAGGCGCAGAATACAAAGTGGAAACTGGTCACAATATGCGGAAAAGGCATTCGAATGAAATATACGATACCTGTTATGTTTAAACCGAAGTAGTCCGAACGACAATTTATATAGGAAAACGTATGCTAGATTATTCAAATGAGTATCGTGTTACGAAACAAAAAAAGAGAATCCTTAGGACTCTCTTTTTCGTTTCGAAGGCTGCGTGACAGCGGCCTATGGCGCCTATTTGAACCTCAAAAATTGGTGTAAATGCACCCCCAAAAAAATTACATTGCACGGCCTTCCTACATCTAATCAATCCATGCAAACTGCGCTGTCAGGTGTCACCAAACCGTGATTCCTCGGTAAGAATTAATAGAGAGACAATAGCAAGGGGTCTTGCAAGGGGGCAAGTATGGGTGTAATAAGGAACTTTGGTCGAGTTTGCAAGAGATAAAATCAAAGGCGTTATTATTGCCCAAAAAATGAAGAAATAAAAAAATAATTTGTATATATAGAAAAAAAACATTACCTTTGCACTTCATATGGAAACGAAACGCATACTCACCATTGTCTTCACCATCTGCATAGCGGTAGCGGCGCACGCGTTGGTGCCTATCGTAGAGCCGGATTTGGGTCAGCATACCGGCGTCGCACCTCTCTATTTCGGTCCGAACGCTTTTCCTGTACCCGACATGCTTGATGGTACGGTCAGTCCGGATCTGAGCATCGAGTTGGCCGGCGACTACTATCAGGGCCGTGCCAGTGACCGCACAGCCGATCCCTACCTCCGCATCCGTATCCCGCTTTTCACAGACCGTGTCAACCTGACCCTGTGGGCACCCGTGCAGGAGTGGTATGCCGTGTCGCCACAACGACTGGCTGAATGTAGAGTGACTGCTCCCGGTGGGAACGAAGCACAGTATGATGCCAACGGATGGTTGCGCGGTTCGGTCGGCGGAGACATCTATGTTTCCACCGATATACTGGTGGCGCGGGAGCGCCTGTTCCTTCCGGGTATGACGATTCGTGCGGCCCTCAAGACCGCCTCGGGTGACCAGTTTGAGTATGCGCGCTACTACGATGCTCCGGGCTATTTCTTTGATGCATCGGTCGGTAAGTCCATCTGCTTCGGCGGACACCATCCTGGTGATGGACTCAAAACGTATCTGTCGCCCTCTGCACAGACCATCGTTACATTGAGGATGGCTGGTTCTTTCGGATTCGTATGCTGGCAAACGGCCGATGGGCGGCAAAACGACGCATACTATATTGCTCAACAACTGTCCTTGGATTTCCGTCACTATGTGACAATCAGTGGCATGTGGAAAACCTATATGGGCTGGGAAAAATATGGCGACTGCCCATCGGTACTGCAGGCACGCATCGATGGCCACCTGGACTTGGGGCCAAGTGGCGCAAATGCTATCGCCCGCGCCGGACGATTATCTCCGTATCTAATGTATGAATATGGTGTACGTGATTACCCCTATCACCATTTCCGCTTGGGGCTTATCTATGATCTGCCTATTCTGCCTCATCGCCGCTAAGCAGCTTTTCCACTATCGGGAACCATTCGTCTCCCAACACGACCTCTGACAACCAGCCGGCCTCACGACCTCCGGCTACGTTCTCCGCACGGTCATCAAAGTAGAGTATCTCATCCGGCTGCAGACCGGTACTCTCCATCAGCGCCTGATAGATGCGCGCATCGGGCTTGCACAAATGCAGACGCTGCGAGAGGAATACATCGTCAAAATAGGTCTGCCAACCACCCATCAGTTCGTCGATATAGTCCCGATGCATGTCGTTGATATTGCTCAGGACATACGTTCGGTATCCGCGCTTGCGCATTTCTAATATCTTGTCCAGGCGCGCCTGCGGAATAGTTTTCAGCGCTGCAAAAGTGGCCGCTTTCACTTCCTCTTTTGTCGTGCCTGCTATGCATTGTTGGCACATGCTCTCCAGGTACTCGTCGGTCGATATCTCGCCCAGTTCATACAGATGCCACGCCGAGTCGCCACCTATGCCATTGAGTTCGGCTTCAGAAAGACTGCGCATCGCCGGAGTCGCTATACGTGAAAATTGACGCATCATGCCCTCGAAGTCCAGATCGATGAGCACGCCGCCGGTGTTGGGGCGGCACACGGAGTAGCCCAGCGCGGAGGACTCCCGCGCGACGCAATCCTCCGCCCCGCCCGTGTAGCCGGTGGGGCTGTCGATGCTCAGCAGCTCCACGGCCTTTTC